>JAJZTV010000081.1 GCA_021847385.1 Pseudomonadota bacterium
CGGCTTCGTGCTGATGATCTGGTTGTCGCCCTATCGCTTGCAGCGGGTGATCGGCTTTATGGACCCCTGGGCCGATCCGCTCGGCAAGGGCTACCAACTCTCGCATTCCTTGATCGCCTTCGGTCGTGGCGAACTGACCGGGGTCGGCCTGGGCGACAGCGTCGAGAAGTTGTTCTATCTGCCCGAGGCCTATACCGACTTTCTGCTCGCGGTGATCGCCGAAGAGTTGGGTTTTGTCGGCGTGATGGCGGTGGTGGGGCTGTTCGCTTGGCTGGTCTGGCGCGCCTTTTCGATCGGCTGGCAGGCGGCGCTGATGGGCCGCAACTATGCGGCGCTGGTCGCGCAAGGCCTCGGTGTCTGGCTCGGCGTGCAGGGCTTCATCAACATGGGCGTGAACATGGGCCTGTTGCCGACCAAGGGCCTGACCTTGCCGCTGATGAGCTACGGCGGTTCCGGCATCGTCGCCAATTGCGTGGCGCTGGCGATCCTGGTCCGCATCGATTTTGAAAACAGGCAGCTCATGCGCGGCAAGGGCGCGGGGGCGGTGCGATGAGCGCGCGGACCGTCCTGATCATGGCCGGCGGCACCGGCGGCCACATCATGCCGGCGCTGGCGGTGGCCGAGCATCTGCGTGCCGACGGCTGGCGCGTGGTCTGGCTCGGCACCCGGGCCGGCATGGAGGCCAGGCTGGTGCCGGAGCGCGGCTTCCCGGTCGAGTGGCTGAGCTTCGCCGGCGTGCGCGGCAAGGGCCTGCTGCGCCTGGCGCTGTTGCCGCTGCATATCCTGGCGGCCTTCTGGCAGGCGGCGCGCGCGATCTTCCGGGTGCGGCCCGACGTGGTGCTCGGTCTGGGCGGTTACGTCGCCTTTCCGGGCGGCATGATGGCGGCGCTGTTGAACAAGCCGTTGGTCATCCACGAACAGAACTCCGTCGCCGGCATGACCAATCGCGTGCTGGCGCATGTCGCCGACCGGGTGCTGCTCGGCCTGCCGCTCGCCGCCCCGCTGGCCAAGCGCGAAGAGTGGGTCGGCAACCCGGTGCGGCCCGAGATCGCCGCCCTGCCGGAGCCGGCGCAACGCTATGCCGAACATCGGGGCCCGCTGCGTCTGTTGGTGGTCGGCGGCAGCCTGGGCGCCGCGGCGCTGAACGAGGCGGTGCCCGAGGCCGTGGCGCTGCTGCCCGAGGCTAAGCGGCCGCAGGTTCGGCACCAGGCCGGCGCCAAGCACATCGAACAGCTCCAGGCCAACTACGCGGCGGCCGGCGTCGCCGCCGACTGCCTGGCCTTCATCGACGACATGGCGGCGGCCTATGCCTGGGCCGACGTGGTGATCTGCCGGGCCGGCGCGCTGACCGTGGCCGAGGTCGCCGCCGCCGGCGTGCCGGCCGCCTTCGTGCCCTTCCCGTTCGCGGTGGACGACCACCAGACCGCGAATGCCCGCTTCCTGTCCGAGCAGGGCGCGGCTTGGCTGCTGCCGCAGAAGGAGCTGACGCCGGAAGGACTGGCGCACTGGCTGCAAGGCCTCACGCGCGACGGTTTGGCGGTAACGGCGGCCAAGGCGCGTGCCCTGGGCAAACCCGAGGCTACCGTGCGGGTGGCCAATGTCTGCAAGGAGCTGGCGGCATGAATATGCGTGAGGTGTCAGGCGTGCGGCGTGAGGAGGGTGTGGCGGCTATCCGCCTCACTCCTTACGCCTCACCCCTCGCTCGTTGCGGAGCAACGTCATGAAGCACAAGGTCCGTCACGTGCATTTCGTCGGCATCGGCGGCGCCGGCATGAGCGGCATCGCCGAGGTCCTGCTCAACCTGGGTTACACAGTGTCGGGCAGCGATCTGGGCGACAGCGCGGTGACCCGGCGTCTGGCCGAGATGGGGGCCAAGGTCTATCGTGGCCACGCGGCGGCGAACGTGAGCGGCGCCAACGTGCTGGTCACCTCCAGCGCGGTGAAGGCGGACAACCCCGAGGTGCAGGCCGCGCGCGCGGCGCACGTGCCGGTGGTGGCGCGGGCGATGATGCTGGCCGAGCTGATGCGGTTCAAGCAGGGCATCGCGGTGGCCGGCACCCATGGCAAGACCACGACGACCAGCCTGATCGCCAGCGTGCTGACCGAGGCCGGGCTCGACCCCACCTTCGTCATCGGCGGCAAGCTGCTCGCGGCCGGGGCCAATGCCAAGCTGGGCCAGGGCGAATACCTGGTGGCCGAGGCCGACGAGTCCGACGCCTCCTTCCTGCTGCTCAATCCGGTGCTCGCCATCGTGACCAACATCGATGCCGATCACATGGACACCTATGGCCACGACTTCGAGCGGCTCAAGGATGCCTTCGTCGATTTCCTGCATCGTTTGCCGTTCTGGGGCATGGCGGTGCTCTGTGCCGACGACCCGATCGTGCGCGAGCTGTTGCCGCGCATCACCAAGCCGGTGATGACCTACGGCACCGCGGACGACTGCTCTATCCAGGCGGTGAACGTCCGGGCCGAGGCCGGCCGCATGCATTTCACCGCGCTGCGCAACGGTGAGCGTTCGCCGATCGAGGTCACGCTGAATACCCCCGGCCGGCACAACGTGCTCAATGCCCTGGCCGCCATCGCCGTGGCCTGGGAGTTGAACCTGCCGGACGCGGCGGTGCAGAAGGCGCTGGCCGGTTTCTCCGGGGTCGGCCGCCGTTTCCAGCGCTATGGCGAGATCCAGCTTCCCGATGGCCGCCGCTTCACCCTGGTCGACGACTACGGCCACCACCCGGTGGAGATGGCGGCCACGCTCGAGGCGGCGCGCGGCGCCTTCCCCGGCCGGCGTCTGGTCCTGGCCTTCCAGCCGCATCGCTATACCCGCACCCGCGACCTGTTCGAGGACTTCGTCCGGGTGCTGTCGCAGGTCGACGCGGTGTTGCTGACCGAGGTCTATGCCGCGAGCGAGGCGCCGATCGTCGCCGCCGACGGCCGCAGCCTGGCGCGGGCGGTGCGGGTGGCGGGCAAGGTCGAGCCGGTGTTCGTCGCCGACGTCAACGAGTTGCCGCAGGCCGTGGCCGATTTTGTGCAGGACGGCGACGTGGTGTTGACCATGGGCGCCGGCTCGATCGGCCAGGTGCCGGCCCGCTTGGCGGCGCTGGGGGTGGACCGATGATGGCGGCCTTGAAACGCCTGATGCACCTGCGCGGCGAGCTGCTGGAGGAGGTGTCTATGGCCCGCCATGTCAGCTGGCGCGCCGGCGGCCCGGTCGAACGCTTCTACACCCCGGTCGACGTCGACGACCTGAGCCTGTTCCTGCAGGGCCTGCCGCCAGGCGAGCCGCTCTATTTCATCGGTCTGGGCAGCAATCTCCTGGTGCGCGACGGCGGCCTGCGCGGCACCGTGGTGCATCTGCATGCGGCGCTCAAGGACATCCATTTCGAGGCCTGCCATCCGCGCAACGGTTGCGATGAACGCGATGTCGCGAGCCATGGCGTGGTCTACGCCCAGGCCGGCGTGGCCAGTCCCAAGGTCGCGCGTTTCGCCGCCAATCACGACTTGGTCGGCGCCGAGTTCCTGGCCGGCATCCCCGGCACCCTGGGCGGCGCCCTGGCGATGAACGCCGGTTGTTACGGCCACGAGACCTGGGAGTTCGTGAGCCAGGTGCAGACCATCGACCGCTACGGCCAGGTCGCGCTGCGTACGCCGGCCGAATTCGAGGTGGGGTATCGGCATGTCGAGTTAAGAAGCGCCAAGGGTGTGGATGCGCAGAGCCCTCACCCCACCCCTCTCCCGCTTGCGGGAGAGGGGGCGAACGAGCGCTGCGCGCAGCCAAAACCGATTGACGAGTGGTTCCTCGCCGCCTGGCTGCGTCTGCCCAAGGGCGACGGCGCGGCGTCGCGCGAGCAGATCAAGCAACTCTTGGCCAAGCGCATCGCCAGCCAGCCCTTGAACCTGCCCAATGCCGGTTCGGTGTTCCGCAACCCGCCCGGCGACCATGCCGCCCGCTTGATCGAGGGCTGCGGCCTCAAGGGCCGACAGATCGGTCAGGCCCAGGTCTCGGAGAAACACGCCAATTTCATCGTCAACCTGGGCGGTGCCAGCGCGAGCGACATCGAGGCGCTGATCGAAACAGTACAGCAGACCGTGTTGGACAAGACCGGTGTGCAATTGCAACGGGAAGTGAGGGTCATCGGTGACAAGTAAGTTTGGCAAGGTGGGTGTGCTGCTCGGTGGCAAATCGGCCGAGCGCGAGGTGTCGTTGAAGAGCGGCGGCGCGGTGTTGGCCGCGCTCAAGCGTCAGGGCGTGGACGCGCATCCGTTCGATCCAGCCGAGCATTCGCTGGCCGAGTTGGAGGCGGCCGGTTTCGACCGGGTGATGATCAGCCTGCACGGTCGCGGTGGCGAGGACGGCAGCATGCAGGGCGCGCTGGCGCTGATGGGTATTCCCTATACCGGCAGCGGCATCCAGGCCAGCGCCCTGGGCATGGACAAGTGGCGGACCAAGCTGGTCTGGCAGGCCGCCGGCCTGCCGGTGCCGGACTATGCGCTGCTCACCGCGGACAGCGACTTCGCCGCGGTGGAGGAGCGGCTCGGCCTGCCCTTGTTCGTCAAGCCGGCCAACGAGGGCTCCAGCGTCGGCGTGACCAAGGTGAAGCAGGCCGGCGGTCTACGCGCGGCCTATCTTGAGGCGGCCAAGCACGACCCGCTGGTGCTGGCCGAGCGCTTCATGAGCGGCGGCGAATTCACTTGCGCCATCCTGGGCGATACCGCGCTGCCCGTGGTGAAGATCGAGCCGGCCACCGAGTTCTACGACTACGAGGCCAAGTACTTCCGCGACGACACCCGCTATCTCTGCCCCTGCGGCCTGCCGGTCGACAAGGAGCAGGCGATGCAGGCCCTGGCCCGCCAGGCCTTCGCCGTGCTCGGCTGCCGCGGTTGGGGCCGGGTCGACATCCTGCTCGATGCCGACGGCACGCCCTACCTGCTCGAGATCAATACCTCGCCCGGTATGACCGACCACAGCCTGGTGCCGATGGCCGCGCGCGCGGCCGGCATCGGTTTCGACGAGCTGTGCCTGCGTATCCTGGAGTTGGCGCGTGTGGAATAACCCCGAGCTCCTCGGCCGAATCAGCCACTGGCTGGTGCTGGTGGCGTTGAGCTACGCCTTGCTGGTGACCGCGCGGCACTTCGCCGACGACATGCTGCCGATCAAGCGCATCGACATCGTCGGCGCAAATCATGCCGAGACCCGGCAAGCAGCCAAGGGGGCGCTACAAGGCCTGCAAGGCAGCTTCGTCAGCGTGAACCTGGAGCAAGTGCGTCAGGCCTACGAGACCTTGCCTTGGGTGAAGAGTGCCTTGGTGCGCAAGATCTGGCCGGATCGACTGGTGGTCGAACTGACCGAGCATGTGCCGGCGGCCGCGTGGAATGCCCAACTCATGCTCGATACCCGGGGCGAACTCTTTCCGGTGCGGCCGCATGCCGGCCTGCCGCGTATCTATGCCCCGGATGCGATGGCCTTGGAGGTGGCGCATCGCTATGGCGAGTTTGTGCAGACCTTGGCGCCGATGGGTTTGAAGATCGACAGCGTGCAAGTCAGCGCGCGCCATGCCTGGCGGCTGCAATTGCAAAACGGTCTGGTGCTGGAGTTGGGGCGTGAGCGGCTGGGCGAGCGGATGCGCCGCTTTGTCGCGACCTATGCCTTGGTGCAGGCCCGCGCCGGCAAGGTGGCTTATATCGATCTGCGCTATCCGAACGGCCTCGCGATCAGGCAATCGGGCGCGGCGGAGGTGAAGGCATGAATTGGAATGTGGGGATGGCGGCAACGCCGATAGCGGAGCGATGGCTATGAGCAAGACACGAGAAAACCGAGACCTGATCGTTGGCCTGGATATCGGCACATCGAAGATCGTCGCGATGGTGGCCGAGGTGCTGCCCGAGGGCGGCATCAATATCGTCGGCATGGGCTCCGCGCAGTCGCGCGGTCTGAAGAAGGGCGTGGTGGTCAACATCGAGGCGACGGTGAGTGCGATCCAGCGCGCACTGGAAGATGCCGAGCTGATGTCCAACTGCAAGATCAATCAGGTCTATACCGGCATCGCCGGCAGCCATATCCGCTCGATCAATTCGCACGGCATGGTGCCGATCCGTGACCGCGAGGTGACCCACCTGGACATGGAACGGGTGATCGAGACGGCGCGCGCGGTGAACATCTCGACCGACCAGCAAATCCTGCATGTGTTGCCACAGGAATACATCATCGACGGCCAGGAGGGCGTGCGTGAGCCCTTGGGCATGAGCGGCGTGCGCTTGGAGGTGAAGGTGCACATCGTGACCGGCGCGGTGTCGGCCGCGCAGAACATCGTCAAATGCGTGCGTCGCTGCGGCTTGGAGGTCCATGACTTGGTGTTGCAGCCGCTCGCCTCCAGCCTGGCCGTGCTTAATGACGACGAGAAGGACCTCGGTGTCTGTCTGGTCGACATCGGCGGCGGTACCACCGACATCGCGGTGTTCACCCGCGGCGCAATCCAACACACCGCGGTGATTCCGGTCGCCGGCGATCAGATCACCAACGACATCGCGATGACCCTGCGCACGCCGACCCGCGAGGCGGAGGATTTGAAGATCCAGCATGGCATTGCCCTTCGCCAATTGGCCGATGCCCGCGAAATGATCGAGGTGCCCGGCATCGGCGAGCGCGGCCCGCGCATGTTGTCGAAGCAGATGTTGTCGGAAGTGATCGAGCCGCGGGTCGAGGAACTCTACAGCCTGGTTCAGGCGGAACTGCGCCGCAGCGGCTTCGAGGAACAGGTGTCCTCGGGCCTGGTGCTGACCGGCGGTTCCAGCCAGATGCGCGGCATGGTCGAGCTGGCCGAGGAGGTGTTCCACATGCCGGTGCGGGTGGGGACGCCCGATTACGTCGGCGGCCTGTCCGAGCGGGTGCGCAGCCCCGCCTATGCCACCGGCCTCGGCCTGCTGCTCGCCGGCATGGAGCAATACGAGCTGCACCAGGCGGCCAAGATTCAGAACGGTTCATTCAAGCATGTGATGGATCGGATGCGTTCATGGTTCCAGAGCAATTTTTAGGAGTAAGGAGCGAGGGGGCAGGTGTGAGGGGGTTCGCCTCACACCTTACCCCTAGCGCCTAACTGATTTTTTTGTGCGCGTAACAAGGAGGAAGACATGTTGTACGAATTGGAAGACATGCAAACACAAGAAGCCGTGATCAAGGTGATCGGTGTCGGTGGCTGCGGCGGTAACGCAGTCGACCACATGATCAGCCGCGGCATGACCGGCGTGGAGTTTCTCGCCATCAACACCGATGCCCAGGCGCTCAAGCGCAACCTGGCGCCGGTGCAGCTGCAAGTCGGTGGCAATGTGACCAAGGGCCTGGGCGCCGGCGCCAAGCCCGAAGTCGGCCGCGAGGCGGCGCTGGAGGACCGCGAGCGCATCGCCGAGTTGATCGACGGCGCCGACATGCTGTTCATCACCGCCGGCATGGGCGGCGGTACCGGCACCGGCGCGGCGCCGGTGGTGGCCGAGGTGGCCAAGGAGCTGGGTATCCTCACCGTGGCCGTGGTGACCAAGCCCTTCGTGTTCGAGGGCAAGCGCATGCGCGTGGCCGAGAACGGCTTGAAGGCGTTGTCCGAGTATGTCGACTCGCTGATCATCATCCCCAACGACAAGCTGCGCCTGGTGCTGGGTGGCAACATGAAGCTGCAGGAGGCCTTCATGGCCGCCAACGACGTTCTGCACAGCGCGGTCGGCGGCATCGCCGAGATCATCGCCAATCCGGGCATGATCAACGTCGACTTCGCCGACGTGCGCACGGTGATGAGCGAGATGGGCATGGCGATGATGGGCTCCGCCGCGGCGACCGGCGAAGGCCGGGCCAAGGCGGCGGCCGAGCAGGCGGTGAACAGCCCGCTGCTCGAGAACGTCGACCTCAAGGGTGCCCGCGGCGTGCTGGTCAACATCACCGCCAACGACAGCCTGACCCTGGACGAGTACTACGAGGTGATGAGCACGATCCAGAGCTTCACCGCGGACGAGGCCACCGTGATCGTCGGTACTGCCTTCGACGAGTCGATAGGCGACAACCTGCGGGTGACCATGGTCGCCACCGGCCTGGGTAACCCGGCGTCGCGTCAGCAGAGCAAGCCGCAGATGACCGTGCTGCAAGGCACCGGCACCGACGGTATGCCGATGCCGTCGTTCGAGGGCGATTCGGAAACGCCGGCGATCTGGCGCAGCCGCCGCGGCAGCAGCGCCGCGTTGGATGCGGCCCAGGAGCAGGGCATCGATACCCTGGACATCCCGGCCTTCCTGCGTAAGCAGGCGGACTG
>JAJZTV010000082.1 GCA_021847385.1 Pseudomonadota bacterium
TGGAACTGAGTACGCCTGCGCCTGAAACGGAGGTGGCCGCCGAGGCCGAGATGGAACTGCCCGATCTCGATATCGGCGCCTTGGATTTTGCTGCCGAAGAAGCGGCACAGCCTGCCGAATCGGCTGCCAAGGCGGCTGAACCGGCTTTGCCCGATCTCGACATAGGCGATCTGGATTTGGACGTGGGTGAGGCTGAGGCGAGTGCTGCGGCGGAATCCGAGATCGCTATCGAGGCGCCGGTCAGCGAGGGCGCGGAGGTCTTGGCCGAGGTCAATACCAAGCTCGACTTGGCCCGTGCCTACATCGAGATGGGCGATAAGGAAGGTGCGCGCGAGATTCTGGAAGAGGTGCTCAGCGAGGGCAACAGCGAGCAGATCGCGGAAGCGAACAAACTCTTGTCCGAGGCGAGTTGATTGCATCCCGCTACGCGCATCCTGATCGCGATACTTTCAGCCCTGGCCCTGCCGGGGCTGAGTTTTTTTTACCTGGCGGTTTTGAGCCTGCCGCTTTGGCTTGCCAGCCTGGTTTCGCCCTGGCGTTTGTTCGGTTTATTGCGCCGCAGCCGTTGGCTTTTGCTAGGCATCGTGCTGGTCTATGCCTTCCAGTTGCCGGGCCCGGCCGTGCTTGATACCTGGGCTTGGGGTCCCAGTCAGCCTGGCGTCGAGGCCGGGGCCATGCAGGCCTGGCGCTTGGCGACGATGCTGCTGCTGATCGATCTTTTGGTGCTGCGCTTGCCGGCGGTGACCCTGCTCTCGGGTCTGTTCGCGTTGTTGTCGCCGTTGAACGGCCTGGGATTGCCGGCCGAACGCTTGGCGGTGCGCTTGGGACTGACCCTGCATGCCTTGGCCCAGCCGGCACAGCGGGGGCTGCCGAATTTTTCTTTGGCGGCGATGGAGGCGAGCGCCTCGGACCTGCCAGCCAATCTCAGCGTGCAGCGCCATCCCTGGCATGCTCGCGATAGCGTGTCGCTGCTCGCCGTTCTTAGCGTTGTGGTTTGGCTATGGCACGCATAGCGCTGGGTCTTGAATACGACGGCCGCCTGTTCTGCGGTTGGCAAACCCAGCCCGGCGGTTGCGCCGTGCAAGATGCGCTGGAAGCCGCGCTGGCCTCAGTGCACGGCGCACCAGTCGCCACGATCGTGGCTGGCCGCACCGATGCCGGGGTGCATGCGCTGAACCAAGTGGTGCACTTCGATGCCATCAACGACCGGCCGGAGAGTGCCTGGCTGCGCGGCGCCAATGCCCTGCTGCCTGAAGGTGTGGCCGTGGTCTGGGCCCGGCCGGTTGCCGGGGAATTCAGTGCCCGCTACTCCGCGTTGGAGCGGGCCTATCGCTATGTCTTGCTCAATCATCCGGTGCGGCCGGCACTGTTGGCCGGCCGGGTGGGCTGGGTGCATGCGCCGCTCGATCCGGCGGCGATGACCGAGGCGGCGCAGCACCTTGTCGGCGAACACGATTTTTCCGCCTTCCGCGCGGCCGAGTGCCAGGCCAAATCGCCGGTGCGCGAGTTGCGGAAGATCGGCATCGTCCGGCATGGCGATTTCGTCGTGTTGGAATTCCGTGCCAATGCCTTTTTGCACCACCAGGTACGCAATATGGTCGGCGCCTTGGTCTGGGTCGGCCGCGGTCGGCGCCCAGCAGACTGGATCAAGACAGTGCTGGCATCGCGCGACCGTAGCCAGGCCGCGGCCACCTTCGCGGCGGACGGTTTGTATCTGAGCGAGGTGCGCTATGACCCGGTCTGGGGCCTGCCGACCGCGGCCGACCGTAGCGGCTGGGCATTTGCGGGCGCGGCTGGCATCATGCCGACTTTCTGAGAGCGGCTTCGTTCATGACCCAGACCCGCATCAAAATCTGCGGCATCACCCGCATCGAAGACGGCCTGGCCGCCGCTCGGGCCGGGGCCGATGCCATCGGCCTGGTCTTCTACGGCAAGAGTCCGCGCAATGTCGGGCTGGACCAGGCGCGGGCCATCGCCGACGCCTTGCCGCCGTTCGTCACTACGGTGGCCCTGTTCGTCGATCCTTCGGTGGCCGAGGTGCAGACCGTGATCGAGGCGGTACAGCCCGATCTCTTGCAGTTCCATGGCAACGAATCGCCCGAATTCTGCCGCGGTTTCAAGCGGCCCTACCTCAAGGCCGTACGGGTGAAGCCGGGGCTGGATTTGCTACAATACTCGGCCCGATTTGCCGAGGCCCGCGGCCTCTTGCTCGATGCCTATGTCGAGGGCGAGGCGGGAGGCACCGGCCAACGGTTCGATTGGGACTTGATTCCGCATGACCTGCCCAAGCCGGTGGTGTTGGCCGGCGGCTTGGAGCCGGGCAACGTAGCCGAGGCCGTGCGCGCGGTGCGGCCCTGGGCGGTGGATGTCTCCAGCGGGGTCGAGGCCGGCAAGGGAATTAAGGATGCGGCGCGGATCGCGGCATTTGTGAACAAGGTCAAGGAAGTCGATGTACAACTATCCCGATAGCGGCGGCCATTTCGGCCCCTACGGCGGCATCTACATGGCGGAAACGCTGATGCCGGCGGTCGACGAGCTGCGCCGCCAGTATGAGCATTTCCGCGACGATCCCGAGTTCAAGGCCGAGTTCGCCTATGAGCTGAAGCACTACGTCGGCCGGCCCAGCCCGATTTATCACGCCAAGCGGCTGTCCGAGCAGTTCGGCGGCGCGCAGATCTATTTGAAGCGCGAGGACCTCAACCACACCGGCGCGCACAAGATCAACAACGCCATCGGCCAGGCGCTGTTGGCCAAGCGCATGGGCAAGAAGCGGGTGATCGCCGAGACCGGCGCCGGCATGCACGGCGTGGCCACTGCCACCGTGGCGGCGCGCTTCGGCATGGAGTGCGTCGTTTACATGGGGGCCGAGGACGTCCAGCGCCAGGCGCCCAACGTGTTCCGCATGAAGCTGCTCGGCGCCACCGTGGTGCCGGTGGAGAGCGGCTCGCGCACGCTGAAGGACGCCTGCAACGAGGCGATCCGCGATTGGGTGACCAACGTCGAGACCACCTTCTACATCTTCGGCACCGCCGCCGGCCCGCACCCGTATCCGATGCT
The DNA here is from genome assembly GCA_021847385.1 of Pseudomonadota bacterium. Lineage (GTDB taxonomy): Bacteria > Pseudomonadota > Gammaproteobacteria > Burkholderiales > Thiobacillaceae > Sulfuritortus. Next base: position 3,058 of record JAJZTV010000082.1, read on the forward strand.
GGTGCGCGACTTCCAGTGCGTGATCGGCAACGAGGCCAAGGTGCAGATGCCGGAGCTGATCGGCCGCCAGCCGGATGCGGTGATCGCCTGCGTCGGCGGCGGCTCCAATGCCATCGGCATCTTCCACCCCTATATCGACGTCGAGGGCGTGCGCCTGATCGGGGTCGAGGCCGGCGGCCACGGCATCGGCAGCGGCCAGCATGCCGCGCCTTTGACCGGCAACGCCAAGGTCGGCGTGCTGCATGGCAACAAGGTGTATCTGATGCAGGACGAGAACGGCCAGATCGTCGAGACCCATTCCATCTCCGCCGGCCTGGACTATCCCGGCGTCGGTCCCGAGCACTGTCTGCTGAAAGACCTGCACCGCGCCGAATACGTTGCGATCGACGACGACGAGGCGATCGCCGCCTTCGACGCCCTGTGCCGGTTCGAGGGCATCATCCCGGCGCTGGAATCGAGCCACGCCCTGGCCCACGCGTTGAAGATCGCGCCGACCATGGCCAAGGACAAGGTGCTGCTGGTCAACCTGTCCGGTCGCGGCGACAAGGATATGAATACGGTGGCCCGGATCAAGGGCATCACGCTATGAGCCGCATCCAAGCCGTTTTCGAGAAGCTGAAGGCGCAGCAGCGCAAGGCCCTGATCCCGTTCATCACCGCCGGTGACCCCGATCCGCAGCTCACGGTGCCGCTGCTGCACGCGCTGGTCGAGGCCGGGGCCGACGTGCTGGAGCTGGGTGTGCCGTTTTCCGACCCGATGGCGGACGGCCCGACCATCCAGCGCGCCTCGGAACGCGCCTTGAAACACGGTGTGTCCTTGCGCGGCGTACTCGACATGGTCGCCGAGTTCCGCCAGCAGGACGCGACCACCCCGGTGGTGCTGATGGGCTATGGCAACCCGATCGAGGCCATGGGCTGGGAGGCCTTCGCCCAGCGCGCGGCTGCCGTCGGCGTCGACGGCGTGCTGACCGTCGACTTCCCACCGGAGGAGAGCCACGAGGCCTTCGGCCATCTGGAGACGCACGGGCTCGACCCGATCTTCCTGCTCGCGCCGACCACGGTCGATGCGCGCATCGCCGAGGTGGCCAAGCTGGCCCGCGGCTATGTCTATTACGTGTCGTTGAAGGGCGTGACCGGCGCCGGCCATCTCGACCTGTCCGCGATCGAGCAGAAGCTACCGGCCCTGCGCAAGCATATTTCGTTGCCCATCGGCGTCGGCTTCGGCATCCGCGATGCCGAGACTGCGCGCCGCGTGGCCGACCTGGCCGATGCCGTGGTGATCGGCAGCCGCATCGTGCAAGAGATCGAACAGTCGCCGCGCGAGCGCGTGGTCGACAATGTCAAACAATTCGTCGCCGGCGTGCGCGCCGCGCTGGACAAGAAATAACCCATCCGAGGTAAGCCCATGAGCTGGTTCCAGAAGATCATCCCGCCCAAGATCAAGCGCCGCGCCGAGTCGCGCAAGACGATGCCCGAGGGTCTGTGGAGCAAATGCCCGAGCTGCGAGGCGGTGCTGTACACGGCCGATCTCGACAACAACATGCAGGTCTGCCCCAAGTGCAACCACCATAACCGGATCAGTGCCCGCCAGCGCTTGGGGATGTTCCTCGACGAGGACAGCGGCAGCGAGATCGGCAACAACGTGGTGCCGGTCGATACCCTCAAGTTCAAGGACAGCAAGAAATACGTCGATCGGTTGGAAGATGCCGAAAAAGAGACCAAGGAGACCGATGCCCTGGTGGTGATGGAAGGCAAGGTCGAGGGCGTGGCCATGATCGCCGCCGCCTTCGAGTTCCGCTTCATGGGCGGGTCCATGGGCTCGGTGGTCGGCGAACGTTTCGTCCGCGGCGTCGAGGCGGCGATCAAGGGCAAGAAGCCCTTCGTCTGTTTCTCCGCCAGCGGCGGTGCCCGCATGCAGGAAGGCCTGTTGTCCTTGATGCAGATGGCCAAGACCAGTGCGGCCTTGACCCAGTTGGCGGCCAATCGGCTGCCGTTCATCTCGGTGCTGACCGACCCGACCATGGGCGGCGTCTCCGCCAGTTTCGCCACCCTGGGCGACGTGATCATCGCCGAGCCCAATGCCCTGATCGGTTTCGCCGGTCCGCGCGTGATCGAGCAGACCGTGCGCGAAAAGCTGCCCGAAGGCTTCCAGCGCGCCGAGTTCCTGCTGGAGCATGGCGCGATCGATCGGATCGTCGACCGGCGCGAGCTGCGCGGCGATATTGCCCGGCTATGTACGGCGATGATGCGGAAGCCTGCGCCGAAAAACTGATGCACTCGCCAGCCACTTGAGCCTACCTCAAACGCTTTCCGAGTGGCTGGCGCTACTCGAAACCCGACACCCAAAATCGATCGACCTCGGCCTTGATCGCGTGCAAGCGGTCAAGACCCATCTCCACCTGCAGCCGACTTGCCCGATCATCACGGTGGCCGGCACCAACGGCAAAGGCTCGGTCTGCGCCTATCTCGAAGCCATGCTGAGCGCCGCGGGTTATAAGGTCGGCTGTTACACCTCGCCGCATCTCATGCGCTACAACGAACGCGTGCGCATTGCCCGCCGCGAGGCAAGCGATGCCGATCTCGTTACCGCCTTCAATGCCGTGGAGCAGGCACGGGGCAACACTTCGCTGACCTATTTCGAGCAAGGCACCCTGGCCGCCGTCTGGCTATTCCAGCAGCAAGGCGTCGAAGCGATGGTGTTGGAAGTGGGCCTGGGTGGCCGGCTCGACGCGGTCAATCTCTGGGATGCCGATTGCGCCATCGTCACCACCATCGATCTCGATCATCAGGATTATCTCGGGCCGGACCGGGAACGTATCGGCTTCGAGAAAGCCGGTGTCTTGCGGGCGGGGCGGCCGGCGATCTGTGGCGAGGCCGATCCGCCGCAAAGCCTGCTCAAGCATGCGGCTGCGCTGGGGGCCCGATTGTTCAGGATCGGGCAGGACATTCAGCTCGATATCGGCCGTGATCGCTGGTCTTGCCGGGTGGGCGACGTCAACTACGCGAACCTGCCACAGCCCCGCATGCCGGGCCGGCATCAATACGACAATGCCGCCGTCGCGCTCGCCGCATTGTGGGCCTTGCGGCGACGCCTGACGGTCGATTCCGAGGCCATCGGCGAAGGACTGAACGAGGCTCGCCAGCCTGGCCGCTTTCAGGTCGTCGGCGAGCAGCCCCGGCGCCTCCTCGATGTCGCCCATAACCCGGAGTCGGCCCGCAGCTTGGCGGCAAACCTGCGCGCGCTAGCCGATCCGGGCGAAATCCATGCGGTATTCGCCATGTTGGGCGACAAAGATATCGCCGGTGTCGTGGCCGAGTTGAGCGGGGTGATCGGCCATTGGCATATCGCCGGGCTGAATGTACCGCGCGGGGCCGATGTCGACGCCTTGGCTGGGGTATTGCAGGCCGCCGGGTGCGGCTATACGGTCCATGCGGACGTCGCAACGGCCTGGCAGTCGGCCTGTGAAGTGGCGAAGCCGACTGATACAATTGCGGCCTTCGGTTCCTTTTATACCGTTGCCCAGATCATGGCGCGCACCTAGGACATCTGAATGGCCGCTGCGAATACCCCGACTTCCGAAGAACTCGATCTGCGCCGTCGCGCGCGCCGCCGCTTGATCGGCGCGATTGCCTTGGCACTGGTCGTCATCGTCGTCCTGCCGATGCTGTTCGAGCCGGAGCCCAAGCCGCTGGGCGAAGATGTCGATATCCGCATTCCGGGCCAAGATACGCCATTTCAGCCGCCCGTCGCCCCGCCGGCGCCCGATTTGAAGCCATCGGCGCCCGCCACGGCCGGGCAAACGCAGCCGCCGGCCGCGGCCGGCAATAGCGCCCAGGCGGCCACGGCGCAGCCAGCCAAGGCCGAACCCGCCAAATCCGAGCCGGCCAAGCCGGTCACGTCCCCCGCCAAGGAGGACCCGCCGAGCAAGGCCGAGCCGAAGCCGGTAGACAAGCCTGCCGCCAAAACGGTCGACAAAACGGTCGACAAAACCGCCAAAAAGGCCGAGGCGAAACCGGTCAGTCCGACACCTACCGCCTCGGCAAAATCCGGTTATTTCGTGCAATTGGGCGTTTTTGGCAACGAACAGAACGCCAAGCAGCTGGCCGATAAGCTGGGCAAGACCGGCTACAAGACCAAGATCGTCCATGCCGGCGGCCAAAACCGCGTGTGGGTAGGGCCTTATGCCGAAAAGCAGCAAGCGCAAGAAGTGCAGGCTAAACTGAAGTCGAAGGAGTTCAATCCGGTATTGATTGCGCCATGACGATAGTCGACTGGCTCGTCCTCGCCGTCGGGGTCTTGTCGTGTGGGATCGGATTGATGCGCGGCTTCGTGCGCGAAGCGATGTCGTTGGCGGGCTGGGTGCTGGCCTTCTATGCGGCCAAGACCTTGGCGCCGGGATTCAGCGCCGAGGTACCGGGTATCGATAACCCGGCCTTGCGCTATGGCGTCGCTTTGGTGCTCGTGTTCGTCGTGGTGCTGTTGCTGGCGGGCTTGGTCTCGATGTTGTTGCGCAGCATGGTCAAAATGGTCGGCCTGGGCGCCTATGACAAGGCCGTCGGTTTATTGTTCGGCGGCGCACGTGCGCTGGTATTGTTGTTGTCGCTGACCGTCGTCGCGGGTCTGACTTCGTTGCCGAAGACCCAGGCGTGGCAGGACGCCTGGAGCCGCTCATGGCTGGAGTCGGCAGTAGTCGCAATAAAGCCGTGGCTGCCTGAGGATTTGGCGGCGCTTATTCAGTTTCAGTAGGAGATTCGCCATGTGCGGGATTATCGGAGTCGTTTCGCATCAGCCCGTGAATCAGTTGCTGTATGACGGCTTGCAACTGCTGCAGCATCGCGGCCAGGATGCCGCGGGTATCGTTACCGCCGACGGCAATATGTTCCACATGCACAAGAACAGCGGCATGGTGCGCGATGTCTTTCGCACCCGCGACATGCGCAATCTGGTGGGCAATGCCGGTGTGGCGCAGGTGCGCTATCCGACCGCAGGCAGCGCGGCCAGTTCGGCCGAGGCGCAGCCGTTCTATGTGAATTCGCCGTTCGGCATCGTGCTCGCGCACAACGGCAACCTGACCAACACCGAACGCCTGCAGGAAGAAATCTTTCGCCAGGACCTGCGCCACGTGAATACCGGCTCGGATTCCGAAGTGCTGCTCAATGTCCTGGCCCATGAGCTCAATGCGGCGGTCAAGGACCATCGCCTCACGGTCGAGGCC
>JAJZTV010000083.1 GCA_021847385.1 Pseudomonadota bacterium
TGCCGGGCATCGACGGCCTGGAATTCTGCCGCAACATCAAGGACCCGGCGGTGAAGAAGATCCTGCTCACCGGCAAGGCCGACGAGAAGATCGCGGTGGGCGCCTTCAACGAGGGCATCATCGACCGCTTCATCACCAAGCGGGAGCCGAAGGCGGCGGCCATATTGAACGCAACCATCGTCGAAATGCAGCACGCCTATTTTCACTATGCCGCGCGCATGCTGCGCGAGGCGCTCAAAATCGGCAAGCCGGCCTTCCTGCACGACCCCCTGTTCGCCGGCCGCTTCCGGCAAACCTGCACCGAACTCGGCATCGTCGAGTATTACCTATGCGGCGAGCCGGACGGCATGTTGCTGATCGATGCGCATGGCAAGGCGTATCAGCTCATCGTGAAGACCGACGGTGCGATGCTCGGCCATTTTGAAATCGCGCACGACCAGGCGGCCCCCGATGGGCTGCTGGCGGCGTTGAAAAGCGGCCGGATGGTGCCGAATTTCTGGCGCACGCGCGGCGAGTACAGCCCCGAGCATCAAGACGATTGGACCCGGTATATGCACCCCGCCACCGAATTCGTCGGGCTGCAATGGTATACCTACGCGGTGGTGAAGAACCCGCCGGCCTTCAAGATGGATTACATCTACCCCTACTACCGATACCTGGACGATCTGGACGAGGCCGGCCGGAATGGCACCCAGGGTCGGACCTGAGCCATTCCATTTCAAGCCTGTTAGGCAAGCGAGCCGCGAAGTAGCGGGCCGGCGGCCATGCCGGTTGCGGCGCGCGAGCGCTTGCGGCGGGTCGACGGCCAGTTGGCCATGTCGACTTCCTCCCGGATATCCCGGCAGGCCTGGACGATCCGGTCGAGCTCGGCTTGCGTGAGCGCGCTGTTGATCGAGAGGCGGATCAAGGAGCGGTTTTTCGGCGTGGCCGGCGCGCAGAACACCGAACCGAAGATGCCCCGCGCCTCCAGCGCATCGCGCAAGACGATGGTTTGCGGCTCGGGCCCGGCCTCCAAGGCGATGATCTGCGATTGGCTGTCGTGGAGGTTGTAGCCCAGCTCGTCCAGGCGGGTACGCAGATAAGTGGCATTGACGTGCAGCCGCTCCCGGCGCCAGCCCTCGTTTTTGACGACCTCCAGCGTTGCCCGGAGCCCGGCCACCTCATACGGCAGTAGCGTGGAGCTAAAGATTGCCGGATTGGACTCGTATCTGAAGTAAGTCGCGAAACGTTCGGAGCAGGCGATGAAGCCGGCGCGACCGGCAAAGGCCTTGGCCAGGCTGGCGGTGCGGAAATGGACTTGGCCGGCCAGGCCCAGGGCGGCCACCAGGCCCTCGCCGTCGGGGCCGTGGGTGCCGAGCGAATGGGATTCGTCCACCACCAGCACGCAGCCGTGCTCGTGGCCGATGCGAACCACCTCGGCCAAGGGGCAGACGCTGCCGATGGTGCTGTAGACCGAATCGACCACGATCACGCCCGGCCCGTGGCGCAATACTTGCCGCTCCAGGTGTTCGGGGTCGTTGTGGTGGAAGGTGACCGCGCTGGCGCCGGCGCTGCGTATGCCCTCCCAGAGCGACATGTGGGCGAGCATGTCGGCATAGACCGGTGTGCGTTCGTTGGCAACGGTCTGTATGAGGCCGGTATTGGCGCACCAGCCGGACTGGCAGAGTATGCCGGCCTCGGCGCGCATGAAGTACGCCAACTGCTTCTCAAGTGCTAATTGAGGATTATCTCTCTGCAGGAAAACACTGGACATCAGGAGGCCGTTACCTTCAGTCAGTATTGTGTTTGAGGCGGCGTTGATGATTTCTGGGTGTCTTGCCAAGGATAGATAGTCGTTACTGGACAGATGAAGTGAATCTGCATTTGGTTTTCGCCCATTAAGGCAGCCGTCTTCCCATATATTCAGAACACGCTCCCGATAAAAGCGGTTGATCCTGAGTGCCAGGAAATCAGGTTCTTTAGCATTGATGAAAGTGGAAATAGATCGTGGGACGACAACATCGTGATTCATGTTCAGTTCCTTATGATTTGCGTGGATAGTCCGTTTCTCGGGCCGGTTGCATGCTTGACACTGAAGATCAGCGCAGACGCCAGACGAATGTAGCGCAAGGATTTGCCTGCTAGGCCGGGAGGTGGGCCACGAGATTGTGTTTGCCGAACTCCGAATCGGGCCGGTTCGGGCGTAACGATGAGTGTGTTTTATTGCGAGGCTGACGTGCGAGCGGCTTGGCCGATTTGTAGCGGGCAGGCGTGGCTGGCAGGGTGTGGCTGGTAGGGAAGAGGCCGTTCGACCCTAGGATCGGCCGGGCCTGGAGCGGGCGGCCTTCCCAGGGCGGGAAGGCCGTGTGGCGTTTATTTCTTGCCGAAGATTTCTTTCAGGAACACGCCGGTCTGGGCCCAGGAGTCTTTGTCGGCATTGGCATCGTAGGCTAGCGGCATGTTGAACTTCTTGCCGTAGTCGTCGGCATCCGGGTTGGTGAAGCTGTGCTTGGCACCGGGATAGCTGACCAGCTTGTAGTCCACGCCGGCCTGATCCATCTCTTGCTTGAAGGCCTCGACTTGGCTGGCCGGCACGAAGGGATCGTCGGCACCGGTGAACACGGCGATGCGGGCCTTGATCTTGCCCAGCTCGGCCGGGGTTTGCGTGCCGAGCATGCCGTGGAAGCTGACCACGCCTTTCAGATTTTCGCCGGCGCGGGCCATGCCGAGCACGGTGCCGCCGCCGAAGCAGTAGCCGATGGCGGCGATGTTCTTGGCATCGACCGTCTTCTGCGCCTTCAGGGTCTTCATGCCGGCTTCGAACCGGGCCTTGAGGATATCCATATTGCTGGTCACCTCGGTCATGAATTTCTTGGCGTCGTCGGGGTGCTGGGCCTGCTTGCCGTTACCGTACATGTCGACCGCCAGCGCGGTATAGCCCATCCCGGCCAGCATGTCGGCGCGTTTGCGGGCGTAGGCGTTGTGGCCCCACCACTCGTGCACCACCAGCACGCCGGGGCGCTTGCCCTTGATCGCGTCGTCATAGGCGACATAGCCCTTGAGCGTGACGCTGCCTTGTTTGTAGCTGACCTCTTTGCCGACCACTTTGGCATGGGCGACGCCGAAGCCGAGGCCGAGGGTGAGTACGGTAAGGAAAGAAACGAAAGTGCGCATGGGAAGCCTCCTCTTGTGTCCGGGGCCATAGCATAGCGGCAAATCTATTGCCGGAGTAAGGGGCTACGCTCGGCCTGGGCGGCGGGGCAGCATGTGCGCAACGGGCAGTCGCCGCAGCGCGGCTTGGGCCGGCAGGCGGCCTTGCCCAGTTGCACGATGAGGGCGTGGTATTCGTTGTAGAGCGCGATGTCTTGCGGCAGCCCGGCCTGAAACCGGGCCTGGATGCGGTGATAGCTTTCATCGGCATCGAGCAGGCCCAGACGGCTGAAGATGCGGCGGGTATAGGCGTCGACCACGAAGCTGGGCAGATCGAGCGCATAGAGCAGGATAGAGTCGGCGGTCTCTTCGCCGACGCCGTGCACGGCCAGCAAGCGCTGACGCAGTTCGGGCAGGGGGGCCCGGTCGCGCAGCCTTTCCGGGTGGCGGGCTACACCCTGGGCGTCGAGAAAGGCACATAGGCTTTTCAAGCGCTTGGCCTTGACGTTGAAATAGCCGGCCGGGCGGATCAGTTCGGCCAAGGCCGTGTCGTTCAGTTCCAGGATGGCGGCGCAGCTCAAGGCGCGCGCCGCCTTCAGGTTGGCGATGGCCTTTTCCACGTTGGTCCACGCGGTGTTTTGCGTCAGCACGGCACCGATCATGACCTCGAACGGCGTTTCGCCCGGCCACCAGTGCTGCGGGCCATAGTGCTCATGCAGCGTGCGATAGGTGGCGAGCCAAGCGGTGCCGGTTTTTTTGGCCATGTCGAAAGAGGCTTAGAGCGCGCTGGGCAGATTCAGCAACGTGGCGATCTTTTCGTCAAGTTGTTCGATCGTATAGGGCTTGCTCAGGTAGTCGTCCATGCCGGCATCCAGGCTGCGTTGACGGTCGCCGCTCATCGCGTTGGCGGTCACCGCAAGAATCGGGATATGGTTGCCGGTGCCGGCCTCGGCCTGCCGTATCGCCCGGCTGGCTTCGTAGCCATCCATCACCGGCATTTGGCAATCCATGACGATCAGGTCGAAGCGGTCCTGGGTCAAGCGCTCCAGCGCCTCTTGGCCGTTCTCCGCAAAACGGCAGTCATAGCCGAGCTTTTTCAGCATGGCCTTGGCCAGGCTGCGGTTCATCGCATTGTCTTCCACGACCAGAATCAGGCGTTTTTCATCGCCGCTATGCCCGGGTGGCGGCGCAATAGGGTGGCCCGGCGCTGCGTCGGGCACCGGCGGCAGCGGCAGTTCGACATGGAAGGTCGTGCCTTGTCCTGGCTGGCTTTCAAGCCGGAGCAGGCCGCCCAGGTGCGTGACCAGTTGTTGGCTTAGGGTCAGGCCGAGGCCGAGGCCGCCGTATTGCCGGGTCGAGCTGCCATCGGCCTGCGAGAAGAGATCGAATATCTTGCCCTGCTGCTCGGCGGTAATGCCGATGCCGCTGTCATGTATGGTGAAGCGGATGCGCGAATGGCCGCAGGCGGTAACGACCAACGCGATCTTGCCCTCGTGGGTGAATTTGATGGCGTTGTCGAGCAGGCTGTCCAGGATCTGCCGCAGGCGAATGGGGTCGCCGATCACCCGGCGGGGCAAGTCGGTATCGACCGCGCTATGGAGTGCCAGCTTCTTGCCGTGCGCGTCGTCCAGGTGGCCGGCGGTGACATCCTCGATGAGTTGCCGCAGGTCGAACGGCTGCATTTCGCATTTCAGTCGGCCGCGATCGATATTGGAATAATCGAGGATATTCTCGATCAGCTTATGCAGGTGCTGCGCCGACTGCATGGCGGTATCCAGCATGTCGCGCTGATCCTGCGTCAGGCTCGTTTCGGCCAGGAGCTGGGTCATGCCCATGAAGCCGTTCATCGGTGTGCGCAGCTCGTGGCTCATCGTCGCGAGGAACTGGGATTTGGCCTCGCTGGCGCGCTGTGCGGTATTGCGCGCTTCGGCCAGTTCCGCCGCCTTTTGTTCCAGGGCCAGGTTCTTCTCGGCCAGGCTGTGCTCCGACGCGCGCAACTCGTGCAAGGTGTTGCGGAAGGCATCCAGGGCCGCTTGCAGCGGCGCGAAGGCGGGGTCTTGGATCGGCGCGGCCGCGCCGGCGCCGGTATCGCCTTGGCGCAAACGATCGAGACTGTCGGCCAGGTAACGATGCTGCCGTACCAGGCACAGGCTGATACGCAAGGAAAGCGCCACCAGCAGCGCGACCAGCAAGGCGGTCACCAAGTCCAGCAGGATAAGCTGCTCCCGGATGGATCGGGAGTCGTCGCGAATGTCTTCGGTGATGTCGTTGCGGATGCTCTCTTGCAGACGGATAAAGGCGCCGTTGACCTGATTGAAGCGGTGGCCGATGCGCGTGGTATAGAGCAAGGTCAGGTCGCGGTCGGCTAGAACCATTTCCAGGCTCATGATGACCGTGTTTTTGTATTCCGAGATGCCGCTCAGTAGGGCCGGCAACGGCTTGGATTCGGGTCCGCTCAGGCCGAGGTGGTCTTTGACGGCGCGCTGTTCCAGCCATTCCAGCCGGTCGATCAACAGGCGGCCGCGCCGGTAGATGTCGCCATTGTCATGCGTTTTGTCCTGGTTGCTTTCCAATAATTTGAACAACTCGCCGTTGATCTCGGCGAACTCGATATAGGCGACGGCGACCTTCTCTTGGTTCGGTAGGTCCTTTCGGGTCAAGTAGTTCAATAGCTCTTCGTATTGCCGCGTCGAATAAGTCATGCTGCCGATGACGAGGCCGACCGCGAGCGTAGAGATGACGGCGATCAGGGTCAGGCGTTGCGGGAGCGAGAGCTTGCCGATCACGATGGCGTGCGGTCGAGTTACTTGCTCAGGCCGCGCCAAAGGCCGACGGGAATTTCGGCGACAGGCTGGCCCGGACTGTCGCCGTCGGGTTTGAAGATCAAGGCGTCGCCTTCTTCGTTGGGCCAGATGCCATAAGCCTCCATCATGTTGGCATTGTGCGCGACGATGACGGTATTGCTGCCGGTATCCGGGCGTTTGGCTATGTTTTTGCGCAGTTTTTCGGCATTGGCCTTGCGTTCGGCGGCCGACAGGCGGGTGGCGAAGAACAGGCTGTCGTCCACAGTGGCCTTGCCGAAGGCCAGTTGCGCGGTCTCCACACAGCGACAGAATGGGCTGCTCAGTACGAGGCCGACGGGGATTTTCTGCTTACGGAAGGCCTTGCCGATCGTGCGAGCCTGCTCCCGGCCTTCGTCGGACAAGGGGCGTTGCGTCGTGCAGTCGCCGAGGGTGGGATGGTCGTCGAGTTGGAACATGTCCGTGGCGGCATGGCGGAAATAGAAGACGTAGCCGCCTTTCTGCAGCTTGGGCAAAAAGGCCTTGAGTTGCATGGCGGACAGGCTGGGCGGTTTGGCCGCAACGCCGGCCGCGGTCGCATAGGCGTAAAAACCGAGTAGGCCGGCGAAAAGGACGAGCTTGCCGATCAGCAAAGACTTCGCGGCGAACTTCCTCCCGGAGTGAGCGCCATGCCCGCGAGTGCGGCCGATATGGAGCTGCGCGGGATGGGCCCTCCCATTGAATGGCTCCGCCGAAAGGGGAAGGCGCCGGCTGGCCGGCCGGCCTGGGCCGGCGGCACGGTGTTGTGCTGTCGAGTCGTGGATGGAAGCCAATTTCAGTCGGATTGGATGTGGGCATTCATATTAACGGTGTTGATAACACGGGCCGCCGTTTTTTGCAGCGGGCCGGTCGCAGAAGCCATAGCGGTCGAAATCTTTGCAGGCAGCCCCGCACTTCCGCCGGGACTTTCCGGTGGCGGACTTGTCGATGACCACCCAGTTGCCGAGCGGTTTGGCCAGATAATCGGGCTTGCCGGTAATCCAGGCGAGCACGGGGCTGATCTTTTTCACCTGGATTCTGTCCTCGTTGCCGATCACCGTTCCACCGTGCTTGGAGACCAGGATATCGGCCAAGTCGCGCATGAACTGCTTGCCGGCCGCGGTGGCGGCGGCCTCGCAGTTGACCAGGCCGACCATGCCGTCGGGGGCCATCAAATCTTCGATGTCGGCAAAGGCCTGTTCTTTGAGCGTGCCGTCGTCATAGCCTGCCGAGACGGTGCGCAAGCGCTGTTCCAGCCCGTCCAGCTTGGTGCGCAGCCTCTGTTTTTCGCCATCGGAACCGGCGGCGGCCAGGGCCTTCTTGGCTTGCCCGATCGCCCCGGCCAATTCGTCTTTGACCTTGTAACGTTCTTCCCGCAGGCCGCGAATGATTTTCCGGTCGACATCTTCAGGCCTTAACAGCCCGATATGGTGGCCGCTTTTCGAGCCGTGGCCCATGAGAATGAGCCGCTGGATTTGCTTGCCTTCCTTGGCCAGCTTCTGAAAATAACGCAGCATCTGGTTCACATCTTTGGGCTCGATGATGAGGTCCAAACTCTCGTCGTGGCCGAGCGCCTCACGAAAGAGTTTGTTGTTATCCAACAAGACGCCGATGTTGAGCACTTTTTTTCGAGTTGCCATTTTTTCCTCCCTGTTTGATTTGATAGATACAGCCTAGTGCAGGTATCGATTGTGTCCAGCTTTTGGGGCCTTGTCGTGATAATCTGAAACCAGGAGGCGTTAAATCATGCGATTGACCTTTTTCGGGGCGGCTCGGGAAGTGACCGGCTCTTGCTATCTGGTCGAAAGCGACGCTTCGGTGCAGGTGAACCCGAGCGAAGCGAAGGTGGATCGGGGCGGCCGGAGCCGATCGGCCGGGCTGCGCTTTCTGGTCGATTGCGGCATGTTCCAGGGCGGCAAGGCGGCGGAGATCAAGAACCGGCACACGCCGAGCTTCGACCCCGAGACCATCGACTTCGTGTTGTTGACCCATGCCCATATCGACCACTCGGGCCTGATCCCGCGCTTGGTCAACCTGGGCTTTCGCGGCCCGGTCTTCTGCACCTCGGCCACCGCCGACCTGTTGCAGGTGATGTGGCCGGACTCGGCCTTCATCCTGGAAAAGGAGGCGGAGTGGCGCAACTATGCCAAGCACAAGCGGCGTGGCGAGTTGAAGGGCGAGGCTGCGCCTCTTTGTAC
>JAJZTV010000084.1 GCA_021847385.1 Pseudomonadota bacterium
CCAAGGCAATGTGTAGCCCCAGACTTCGCAACCTGTCGGCATACCGCTCGTAGTCCGCTGCGAAATCGATATAGCGGATTGCGGGGTTGCGAACACCGGAAGTCGGCTGCATCCCCATGACAACCACTTCGACCCTGCCGGCATACTTATCCAAGATCCGACGCAGCACGTTATCCAACAGCGCCATATCGGCCGAATGGGTGCCAGTACCCAGAACGCCGATACGCGTGACGGACGAGGGCATCGCAACTGGCCAGGCGAACAAACGCAAATCGACAAGATTGGGCAAAACGGTAACATTGCGCGCCACGCCTGCGAGCGAGGCACGCAGCTGTGCGGTGGACACAAATACGGCATTCGCCCTTGCCAGCACCGCGTTCACATAGGGCTGGCTGCGGGCGATATCCCGGTAGTATGGATCGGCCGCAGTCAGTTCCGTGATCGCGTCGTCGATGTCGTATACGACGGGAATGCCAGAGGCAAGTATTTTGTCGAGCAGTTCCGCCGTCTCGGGAATGGGAAAATAGCGCTGAATCAGGACCGCATCGGCGTCCTGCCAGGCATCTTCAACCAAGGCCGGTGGATTTTGCCGCCAATCCAGCCCCCACACCAATTCCCACTCATGTTCCAACAAATCAAAGGGCTGCAGCACGCGAATCCGCGCACAAGCCCAGAGCGGCGCATCTGCGGAATAAACCGCCAGCCTGCGCTTCACCCTCCCCTCGTGAATAGGCACCCTATTTCTCCTGGATTCCCGCGCTTACGGGCACGACATGGCCGTTTCGCAGCAAATCCTAGCCCGGATCGCCACGCAAACCGGCGGCGATATTTCGATTGACGTTGATGATCAGGTTAAGCTTTTCCGGCGCTGGATAGGCCATCACCTCGAAGATACGCTTATCCACCAGCGCGCTCAGCACCAACAGATTGGTTTTAATTTCTTCGGGCAAGGGATTGGCCGGATCGGTCAGCTCGGTTTGGAACAAGGCCCATAGTCGCTGGTTGTAGGTCAGCGCCGTTTCGAGCAGCTGATCTCTTTCCGGGCTATCCCACTTCTGTTGCGCTTCCGCAAGTAACAAAGCCCCCTTACTCAGTGCGGCGGCCTCGAGTTCCCGGCCAGATGCCGTCGTCTTATCGACTACTTGATAGGCGTTAATGGGATTGCTTGGCATGCTCAACAATATCCTGTTCGTAACGAATAAGTTCTTTGGCGGCCTTCAGCGCCTGATAATACTCACGGTTAACGATAAATGCACTAATGCGTTCCAACAAACTCAACGTGCTTGGAGCCGCATCGACAACTTCTTTCATCAGCTCGCCAAACGCTTGATGATGTTGGGGCAAATGCCGCTCATCCATGTACATCAACTGAACGGCTAGATAGATACGCTTACAGGGAGTGTCGGCGGTTTGCTCGGTGAGGATATCGCGTTCCCTGAGCACCGGCACATCATTGAGCACGGTCAAGTGCGTGCGGCTGGAACCGTTGACGATAACGGCCCCTCCAATGAAGACTTTTTCTCCAGGCTTTAATTCGATGCGCAGTGGCATTCTTCAAGCAGAATCCGCGAATGAAGATTGCCTACAATAATGCCTCAACGGATGTACGAGCGCTATCGGAATTGAGGATGCCCTGCGAGGTGTTCGCAAGCTGTGTGCGCCCATCCTGGCCGCTGTTGACCGCCTGAGTTTCGCCGGTCTGGCCAAAGAGCTTGGCCGTCTCTTGATAGAGGGACGCTCGCGCATCTTTCACATACCGCTGCGCATCCTCGACGCGGGCCAAACCCGCCGCAACCGCCGCATCGCTTGCCTGCGGCGATAGATTGGGCAAATCGAGCCCGCCGGGACCGGCATAGGCCGGCACCGCCTTGATGACGGTGGCCGCGCCATCGCTTGGCGAACCGGGCAACTTGATATCGCCCGCGCCCGGCAGCTTCGCCGGATCGCCGATGAGTTGCCCCTGCCATTGATCCTTCGGCGGGTAGGTCAAGGCATCGATCTGTTTGCGTAAGGAAGTCACCTTGTTCAGCAAGGCAATACGTTCCGGGCTATTGATCGGGTATGGGGGATACAGCTTCTTAACGATGCCTTCCAAGGCATCGTGCATTACGCCAAGGCGCGCTTGAATTTCGCCCAAGGCCTGATTCGAATAACGCAATACCGCGCCCACTTGGCTGTATTGCGACTGCTGATTAGCCAGCTTGGATGCCCCGCTCAGTTGGGCGACATCGCCCACGGCAGCCGTGGCAAAACCGGTAGAAGAGGGCGGCGGCGCAACTTGCGCCGCCGCTCCAGAGATGGAAGCGAGGGCAGCCTGCGCCCTCTGGTCGTAGACCAGATTGGCAGACTGTAGATCGACTGCTTCGCTCGCCATTTTGCTTTTCTCCCAACGGGGAGGCGGTACAGCTTAGCCCGCACCCCCCGCTTTAGTGGGATTAGAACAGCCTCAAGATACCCTGAGCAGACTGCGAAGAGATGCTCAACGCAGTGATGCCCAACTGCTGCCGGGTCTGCAGGGTCAGCAAGTTCGCGCCTTCCTGGTTCTGATCGGCCTCAGTCAGCTTCGTCGCACCTTCACGCAGGGTATTCACCGTGTCGTTAATGAAGGTATTGCGCGACGACAGGATGGTGAGGTTGGACGCCAGGTTGGCCGACTGCGTTTGCAGGGTAGCCAGCGCGGTGTTCAACGTCGCCTCGATCGTGCTGAGCTGCGCCGAAGTAGAGAAGGTCGCCGAAGTGGTCGTGGCAGCACCAGTGGCCGTACCCGAGGTGATCGCCAGACCGCTGGCCGAGGCGTTGAAGCCGGTGACCGACAGGGTGGTGGTCGCGTTTTCGTTGAAGTTCACCGACAGCGTGCCACCGGACAGGAAGTTGACGCCCTTGTAGGAAGCGTCGTTAGCGGTGTTGTTCAACTGACGGATCAGTTCGTTGTAGTTAGATGCGATACCAGTCAGCAGCGAAACGCTGTTGGTGGTGTCGTTCAAGGCAGAGCGGGCCTGGGTGAGCTGACCGCGAATGCCTTCGATCAAGTCCTTGACGGACGACACACCTTTGTCGGCCTCTTTCACCGTCTGGATGGCCTCACCGATGTTGTCCTTCAGGGCAGACATCAAGTCCGCACGCTGGGTATGACCGGCGGCTGCGAAAAAGTTGGCGGGGTTGTCCAGGGCGTTGGCCACACGCAAACCCGTCGCTAGACGATTCTGCGTCGATCGCAGCACGCTGTCCGTGTTCTGCAAGCTGACCAGGTTCGACTGTAAGGCACTGCTTAGTTGTACGGATGCCATGGTAAATCTCCTTCTGGGTTAGGGAATCGCAGGACTTCTTCCTGCGACGAGCAAGCCAACTCGGCCTGGTCTCGAGATGTATATCGGGTCGCACGGGAAAAACTTTAGGCTTTTTTAGCTTACCTGAAAACCCGGCGCGATGAATATATTTTTATTATAAATCAACGAGTTAATGTTATTCTGGGAATACAACTAAGCTGAACAGACCCCGCCTGGCACCGGCGGCACCGCCTCGTCGCCATAATCCATACAGGCCAGGTTCTTGAGCACGGCCCGCACCCTGCCCATCACCGCCGCCAGGTTGGCCTCGATCGCGTCGGAGGAAATGCCGCCGGCGCTATCGCCCCGCCCGGCCGCCCAGTTAGCCGACACAGCGATGGCCGCATAGCACAGGCCGATCTCTCGGGCCAAGGCCGCCTCGGGCATGCCGGTCATGCCGACCATATCGGCGCCGTCACAGGCCAAGCGGTCAATTTCGGCCTTGGTTTCCAAGCGCGGGCCCTGCACGGCGGCGTAGGTGCCGCCATCCTTAAAGTCTTCATGCGCCCGCTGCAGTGCCGAAACGCAGCGCTCGCGCATCTCCTGGCAATAAGGCCAGGTGAAATCGATATGGGTGACGGTCTGTTCGCCCGGCACGAAAAAGGTGGTTTCACGGCCATGGGTGTAGTCGATGATCTGGTCCGGCACAGCCAAGCGGCCGGGGTTCATATCGGCGTGGATACCGCCAACGGTCGCCACCGAAGCCACATGGGTCACGCCCTGCGAATGCAAGGCCCATATATTGGCTCGGTAATTGACCAGATGCGGCGGGATGGTGTGACCATAGCCATGCCGAGCCAGAAAAACCACCTTGTGCCCATCGAGGTCGCCGAACATCAACGCGCCGGACGGCTCGCCGTAGGGGGTGCGGATCACCTGACGGTGGTTGATATTCAGGCCGGGCAGCTTGGTCAGCCCCGTGCCGCCGATGATTGCGAGCATTAGTCTTTCTCCTTCAAGGCGTAGATGGCTGGGAGGTTGCGCCAAAGACCATGGGCGTCCATGCCCATGCCAAACACGTATCGATTCGGCACCCGTAGGCCGACATAATCGGGGGCCACCGGCTTGTCGTGGCCCAAGTCTTTTTCGGCTAGCACCGCAATCTCTACCCGAGCCGCGCGCATCTCCAACAATTTTGCCTTGGTTGCGGCCAGGGTATGTCCTTCGTCCAGAATGTCGTCCAGCAGCAGCACCATCCTGTGCTCAACGGGTGTACGTGGCATGACCGCCCACTCGATCTCGCCGCCATGCAGGCCGCCGCGGTAGCGGGTGGCGTGCAGATAATCGAACTCCAGCGGGAAACCCAGGCGCGGCAGCAACTCGCCGGCAAAGATCGCACCGCCGGCCATAACGCAGAGCACCAAGGGAAACTCGTCGGCCAGGGCGGCGGTGATCTGGCCGGCCAGGCGATCCAAGGCGAGTTCGATCTCGGTCCGGCCGTGCAACAGGTCGGCATCGGCAATCAGCTTCCAGGCTTCTTGCGTCTTCATCGCCTCATCCCCGCTGGCGGCGCGCCTCGTACAGGCAGACGCCGGCCGAGACCGAAACGTTGAGACTTTCGACCTGGCCGAACATCGGGATGCGGGCCAGGACATCGCAGGTCTCGCGGGTGAGCCGGCGCAGGCCCTCGCCCTCCGCCCCCAGCACCAGGGCGACCGAGCCCTTGAAATCGACCTCGGCCATGCTCGCCGTGCCCTCGGCATCGGCGCCGACCACCAGGATGTCGCGTTCCTTCAGCTCGCGCAGGGTACGGGCGAGATTGGTCACGGTGAGGTAGGGCACGCTCTCGGCCGCCCCGCTCGCCGCCTTGACCGCGGTGGCGTTGAGGCCGGCCGCGCGATCCTTGGGCGCCAGCACGGCATGGGCGCCGAAGGCGTCGGCCGAGCGCAGGCAAGCGCCCAGGTTGTGCGGGTCGGTGACGCCGTCGAGCACCAACAGCAGGGCCGGCTCGGTCAGGTCCTCGATCACGTCGTCCAGATGGGTGGCCAGCTTGACCGGGTCGACCTGGGCGACCACGCCCTGGGCGCGGCCGCCCTTGGCCATCTCGTCCACCCGCGCACCCTCGACCTGGACCAGCTTGACCTTGCGTTCCTCGGCCGCCTTGATCAGGTCGCGCGCCCGCTTGTCGCGCCGGTTCTGGTCGAGATAAATGACGTGGACACCCTCCGGGTGGTGGCGCAGGCGGGCAAGTATCGAGTGAAAGCCATAGATCTGGGTACGACCGCTCATCGGGCCACTCCATCACAAACAAGTGCTGCCCATGGCTTCGGCGTAAGCTCATATCGGCGCAGCCGATGTGAAGCCCGCGCCAGCGGGCGGCTGGAGCCACAACCGTAGATTTGGCTACGGCCGCTCATTCCGCCTTGCCTGCTTTCTTCTTGGCCTGAGGTTTCTTGGCCTGAGGTTTCTTGGCTGTCGGTGCCTTGGCGGGTTTCTTCGCCGGAGCCGACGGCTCGGCCTTCCCGGATGGCTTGCTGGCCTTGCTCGCCGCTGGCTTGGCTGGCTTCTTCGGCTTGGCCTCGACGGCCTCCGATTCGGCCTCCGCGGCCTTGGCCGGACGCGCTTCCTGCACCAGGGTGAAATCGATCTTGGCCGAATCGAGGTCGACCCGGATCACCCGGATGCGCACGGCATCGCCCAAGCGATAGCGCTTGCTGGTGCGCTCACCCAGCATCTGGTGGCGGGCCTGATCGAAGTGGAAGTAGTCCTGGCCCAGATCGGAGACGTGGACCAGACCCTCGACGAAGACGTCGTTCAGCGCGACGAAGATGCCGAAGCCGGTGACGCCGGAGATCACGCCGTCGTATTCCTCGCCGATGCGGTCCTGCATATAGTAGCACTTGAGCCAGTTCACCACGTCGCGACTGGCCTCGTCGGCCCGGCGCTCGGTGGTCGAGCAATGCAGGCCGATGGCCTCCCAGTTGCCTGGCTGGTAGTGCTCGTCGTTCAGGCAGGCCTTGATCGCCCGGTGCACCAACAAATCGGGGTAGCGGCGGATGGGCGAGGTGAAGTGGGTGTAGGACTCGTAGGCCAGGCCGAAGTGGCCGACGTTGTCCGGGCTGTACATGGCCTGCTTGAGCGAGCGCAGCATCACCGTCTGCAACAATTGCTCGTCGGGCCGGCCCTTGATCCGGTTGAGCAGCTCGGCATAGTCCTTGGCGTGCGGCTCGTCGCCGCCACCCAGGTAGAAACCGAATTCGGCCATGAACTCCTGCAGGGCCTTCAGCTTCTCCGACGTCGGTCCCTCGTGCACGCGGTAGAGCGCCGGGTGCTTGCGCGATTGCAGGAAATCGGAGGCGCAGACGTTGGCCGCCAGCATGCACTCCTCGATCACCCGGTGGGCATCGTTGCGCGCGGTCGGCACGATGTTCGCGATCTTGCCCTGCTCGTCGAACACCATCTTGGTCTCGACCGTCTCGAAGTCGATGGCGCCGCGCACCCAGCGCGCCTTGAGCAGGGTCTTGAACAGCTTGTACAGGTCCTGCAGGTGCGGCAGCAGCCAGGCCTGCTCCTGGCCCGGCTTGGCTTCATTCGACAGCCAGCTCCAGACCAGGTTGTAGGTGAGCCGGGCCTTGGAGTGCATCACCGCCGGGTAGAAACGGTATTGCTTGATTTTGCCGGCACTGGTGATCTCCATCTCGCACATCATGCACAGGCGGTCGACCTGGGGGTTGAGCGAGCACAGGCCGTTGGACAGTTCCTCCGGCAGCATGGGGATCACCCGGCGCGGAAAATAGACCGAGGTGCCGCGCTCGTAGGCGTCGCGGTCGAGCGGCTCGCCCGGCTTCACGTAGTGGGAGACGTCGGCGATGGCGACATAGAGCTTGTAGCCGCCACGACCGAGCGATTCGCAATAGACCGCGTCGTCGAAGTCGCGCGCATCCTCGCCGTCGATGGTGACCAGCGGCAGGTGGCGCACGTCCTCGCGCCCGGCGGTGATATCGGTCTGCACCACGCCCTTGGGCAGCTTGCGCGCCTGGGCCAGCACCGCCTTGGAAAACTCGAAGGGCAGTTCGTGCTTGCGCAGGGCGATCTCGATCTCCATGCCCGGGTCGGCATAGTTGCCGAGAATCTCGGTGATGCGGCCCATGGGTGGGGTGTGCTTGGTCGGCTGCTCGACCACCTCGATGGTCACCACCTGGCCCTGCTTAGCCTGCATCTCCTCACCGGCGAAGACCACGATGTCCTGGTTGATCTTGGGGTTCTCGGCGATCACCCACTGGTGGCCGTGCTCGCGGTAGAAGCGGCCGACGACGTGGACGTTGGCCCGCTGCAGCACCTCGACGATCTTGCCTTCCTTGCGGCCACGCCGGTCGGTGCCGGATTCGCGCACCATCACCCGGTCGCCGTGCAGCACCTGGTGCATCTCGCGCTCGGACAGGAACATGTCACCCGAGCGGTCGTCCGGCACGAAGAAGCCGTAGCCATCGGTATGGCCCTCGACCCGGCCGGCCTTGAGCTCGATCTTGTCCGGCAGGCAGATCAGACCCCGGCGGTTGATCACCAGCTGGGCATCGCGCTGCATGGCACCCAGGCGGTTGCGGAAGGCGTCCTGCTCCTCGGCCTCTAGGCCCAAGTCGAAGGCCAGGTTCTCCATCGGCACCGGCTCGCCGGCCTCCTCCACCAATTGCAAGATGAACTCGCGGCTGGGTAGCGGCTGGCCGTATTTTTCTTGTTCCCGCTTGAGGAAGGGGTCTTGCCAGCGCAGGGCCTTGTTGGCGCCGCCGCGAGGTTTTTTTCCGGTTTTTTTCATTGACAAAGATTTGATCCA
>JAJZTV010000085.1 GCA_021847385.1 Pseudomonadota bacterium
CGCGAGCAGCCTGGTCATCACCGGCATTTCCAACCAGAACGGCAAGCTGACCAACAGCGGCGGTGCCAGCAGCTTCCAACAAAGCTGCGGCAACATCCAGATCAGCGTCAGCACCAGCGCTGCCACGCTGACCGCTTTCTGCCGCACCACGTCCGGTTCTTCCAACAGCACCAGCATTCCGCTGACCGGCATCAGCAATAACAACGGCAACCTCACCTACTAATTTCCGGTAGGCAGGCGTAAGACGTAGCTCGAAGCGCCTTTGTGAAACGAGGAGGAATAGGGTCGAACCCTATTCCTCCTATTCGGTTTTCTTGGCTTGGCAAAAGATTCCATGCCGGGTGCAACTGGCGTGGTCCACACGGCCTGCTGCTACACTCCGGCTCCCAGCCCAGCGAGATTTCAGCCATGGCCCTGAAAGCCACCATCTATAAAGCCGACCTGCAGATCGCCGACATGGACCGGCACTATTACGCCGACCATGCGCTGACCATTGCCCGCCACCCGTCGGAGACCGACGAACGGATGATGGTGCGGCTGCTGGCCTATGCCTTGTACGCGCAAGAAGGCATGGCGTTGACCCGCGGCCTGTTCGAGGTCGACGAGCCGGACTTGTGGGTGAAAGACCTGACCGGCGAGATCAAACTCTGGATCGACCTGGGCCAGCCGGACGAAGACCGCATGCGCAAGGCCTGCAACCGGGCCGACCGGGTGATCGTGATCTGCTACAGCCATAGCTGTCCGGTATGGTGGAAGCAGGTCGCCGACAAGCTGAGCCGCCTGCACAACCTGACCGTGCTGCAATTGCCGAGCGAAACCGCCCAAGCCTTGGCCGACCTGGCCGAACGCACCATGGCCTTGCAGTGCATGGTGCAGGATGGCGACATCTGGCTGAATACCGACGCGCAGAGCATTGCGGTGAAGCTGACGCCGCTGAAAGAGGCCGCCTGAACGCCCCCAATGCGACTGGTTCGTATGTACCAGCCGCGATGCGGGCCGCTCTATCGACAACGACAAAAATTCAGATAAAGTTGCGTCAAACATAAGTCAACGATTGCATCACCGAGAGGCGTCGACATGAACAAAGCACTGTTGTCTTTGGCTGGATTGCTTGTGCTCTGCGGTTCGGCTCAGGCAGGCGAAACGCTCGATGCCGCCGCAGTCAAAAAGCTGATCACCGGCAACACCGCGCATATCCAGCGCGGCGATGGTTCCAGCCTCAAAACCTATTTCTCGCCCGACGGCAAGGTCATTCGCCATGAAAACGGCGTGACGAGCGAAGGCACCTGGCAGGTCAAGGACGACGGCATGCACTGCGTGGAAGGCATAGCCGGCGGCGGCTGCGCCCGCATCGTCAAGAACGCCGACGGCAGCTATGAGCGGGTGCAGCCCTGGAGCAAAGCGGCCATCACCTGGACTGCCATAGTCAACGGCAAGGATTTCTAACTCTCGACCCGACTTGAGCCTCAGCGACATCGCATAACAAGGCACTGCACAATTGCCCTCGACCTTGTGAAGGAAACACGATGCGTACCCTCACCCTTGCCATGCTCTTGTTGAGCAGCCTTGGCGCCATTGAGGTCCATGCCTTCGATTTCGCGATCAGCAATTTCACCGTGCTGCGCGACGGCAGCACGCTGTTCACCGATTCGTTCTCCGATACTACGCCGCCGGTCGCGCCCAAGTTCAACAACGGCAACACCGCCTCTTACACCCTGCCGGCCGGCAGCTTCTCGCCCGCGGTGAACGGCAAGCTGCACCTGAACTCGGCCGCCGCCACGATCAGCCCAGCCGTATCGACCAAACTCGGGGTGGCCGCCCATCTCAACAGCAATACCGATCCGGCCAACACCACCATAGGCCTGAAGCCGGGGTATAGCCTAGAAGTGTCCGGCATCTGGGATGCCATTGCGCCGGCCGACGCCAAAGAAACCTATTTCATCGAGCTGAGCGACTGGCAGAACAAGACCTGCGACGCCTGCATCCGCGTGGGCGTGGTGAAGAACGCCGACGGCACGGTGGAGATCCAATTCTGGCGCAACCTGATCGCCGACGACGAGATCAAGGAAAGGGTCGTCTTGGGCAAGGCCGCGTTCTCGCCCGGCGACAACCAGCAGATCCGCCTCCGGTTGAAAAAGGTCAGCCCGACGACCAACGAGGTGCGTGCCTCCTATGCCTATGTCAAAGACGGCGTGGTCGGCACCGAGGTGGAGCTGGGCGGCCAGACCGATGTCTTCACCGTGCGCGGCTATGCCATCGCCGCGTTCAAGGCCTTCGCCCCGGCCGCCTACGGCAAGCCGAGCGGGACCAACAAGGGCCTGTCGCTCACCGCCAACATCAATGTCGACAACAGCCATGCCGGCAAAACCGGCAACATCTATGTCGTGGCAATTTTTCAAGGCTCGATATTCGCCCACAACGGCACCTCATGGGTGGCCTGGGATGGCGTGGCGACGTTGCCGGCCTATGCCACGAACGTGTCGCTGACCGACCGCAGCATCGACGTCTTGGACAAGCTGGACGTCTCCTCCATCGTCGGCACCACGATCCTGGTCGGCTATGCCCGCAATCAGGATGACTTGATCAATACCAAGGCTTACGACGTGGTGCATACGGTCCAGTGATATGGCCTGCGTTCGGCCCATGCGGCAACCCATTCGACCAGAGGAGTTCGGTAAATGACCGCCATCGCCCACCGGATCATCGCCGCATCGGCACTGCTGTATGCAGCGCTTGCCGCAGCGGGTATCGCTCAAGCCGCACCGGTCACGGACCTTTCGCAGGGCCAGACCGGAGTGATCGAGTTTGACAGCATCACACCGACCAACATCTATACCTTCGTCACCAAGCAGGCCAGTCCGACGGTCACGCTGACAGCAACGCTGACCCTGCCCGATGGCGTTTCCGGCAAGGTGCCGGCGATGATCCTGGCCCATCATTGCGGTGGCATCACCACTTCGGTCACCAACCTGGCGACGATGCTGAACGGCATCGGCATCGCCACCTTCATCCCGGACAGCTTCAAGCCCCGTGGCTACCCCAGCGGGGTCTGCACCGGCTCGACCCTGAACAACACGGCCGCCATCGCCGACAATCTCTACGCGCTCAAACTGCTGGCCACCCACCCGAACATCGACGCCAACCGCATCGGCATCATCGGCCAGTCCTATGGCGGCGGCGCGGTGTACACCACGGCGTTCGAGGAGGCGCGCAAGGCGGTGATCGACGGCTCGCTGAAATTCGCCGCACATATCGGCATGTACCCCACCGGCTGCAGCTCGCGTTATCTGTCCGACAACATGACCGGCGCGCCGATGCTCTTGCTGCTCGGCGGGGCGGATACCTGGACACCGGCCGGGCCGTGCATGGACTTCTCACTGTTTATCCGCGCCAGGGGCACGCCGACCACGACCATCGTCTATCCCGGTGCGCTGCATGCCTGGGACACCCCCGGCCAATATACTTACAACGCCAATTGGTCGCATATCGAGAATTGCTATTACCAATTCCGGATGGATACCTCGCAAAATATCCAATACGACACCGGTGAGGTCCTGGCCGGCAGCACGGCCGTCAACAACTACCTCAGCAGATGCAAGCAATATGGCGCATCGCAAGGACCGGATGCCGCCACCAAGGCCACCTCCTACGCCGACATCACCGCTTTCCTGGCCCGGGTGTTCAAGCTCAGCAATGTCGCGCTGCCGGCCAGCCAACCCGACCGCATCTTCAATTACCTGGAGGCGGCCTACCCGAGCCATCTCGCCCCGGCCGGCGCGGCCTCGCAAACCGCCTCGGGCTATTACTTCCGCCATTACCCGACGACCAATAGCTATATCGCCACCAAAGGCGACGGGCAAGTCTATTACTACGCGCCAAGCAGCACTGCATCCCCCTTGCCCATCGGTGGCGAGGCCTCCTGGCTGAACACGGCAGGCCAACACGACTTCTAAGCCAAGATGATGGCCCGCGCCCATACCGTGCTTCCTGCATGCATAGGGAGCATGGCATGCCGCGTTATATCCGCTCGATCTCGCCTTCCTTGAGCACATAGATACCCGCCTCGCGCTCGATGTCTTCTTGCCGC
The DNA here is from genome assembly GCA_021847385.1 of Pseudomonadota bacterium. Taxonomy (GTDB): domain Bacteria; phylum Pseudomonadota; class Gammaproteobacteria; order Burkholderiales; family Thiobacillaceae; genus Sulfuritortus. The sequence continues at coordinate 4,088 of JAJZTV010000085.1, forward strand.
ACCTTGTCGCCGATTTCGATCTTGACGTTGCTGTAGATGGTTTTTTCCACGACCAGGCGTGCCTCTTCGGCCAGCTTGAGCGCTTGGCTGAGGTCGTCTTTCTCCAGGCGCGCGCTATCCAACTCCTGCATGATTTGGGCCCGGCTGTTCTCGGCCTTCTGCCGCATGCCGGGCTTGGCCCGTGCGGGGTTCTCGGCCAAGAAGGTCGATATCTTGACGATGTCTTCGAGTTCTTTGGTTTTTTGTGCGAGTTCTTTGTTGAGGCCGTTCAACCGTTCGTGCAACTTGGGGTTGGTGCCGACCATGATGTGGGTCTTCACGCCGACCGGCGTGCCGATGATGCCGGCCTGCACCAGCAAGGTGGCGCGCACCGAACCGCCGATGATGCTGCCCTGGCCGCTACCGGGCTTGCCCACGATGACCTGATTGGCCGCAGCCAGGTCGCTCTGCCTGGCCAGCTTTTCGATCTGGATGCTGTTGCCGGCCTCGATGCTGGCGTTCTCGACGAACAAGGCCGAGCAGGTGCCGCCGCAACGCACGCGGGCCGTGGTGGTCTTTGGCGCGTCGCTATGGCCGATGATGCCGCCCTTGACCACCACGTCGCCGCCGGCATCCAAGGTAGCGGCCTCGACCGTGCCGCCGACATGGATATCGCCGCTGGCATAGAGGCTCATGCCGGGCTGCACGTCACCGCTGACCACGATGCTGCCGTCGAAATCGACATTGCCGCTATCGAGGTCGACTGTGCCGATAGTGATGCTCGGCTCCACGGTCATGCCGTTGCTCGCCAGCACCGGCTGGCCGGAGATGGCGGCGACGAGGATGCTGGGGTCTTGCGGGTCGAGTTTGGCCCCCTTGAGCTGCGCGCCGAACTGACAGGCCTTGCCGGCCTTGGCCGGGATGGCTTGGCCGAGCACGTTGACTCCGGGCTCGCCCTGGCTGGGCGGGATGTTCTGCATCAGCCGCTCGCCCTCGCGCACGGTGACGATGGTGCCCAGCTCGCGGTAATTCGCGACTCCCTTCGAATCGAAGCGGGGCCGACGCTCCTTGCTCATGTCGATCAGCGGCTTGAGCTTGCCGTCTTCACCGGCGATCGGCTTGCGCCCCTGCGCGACCAGCAATTTGTTCGCCTCGCCACCGGCAATGGCACGGCCGATCTCATCGTGCAGGATGCCGTGGGTGATTTTCTTGTCGGCCAAAAGCTTGGCGACCAGATCGCGGCTCAAAGGCTTGCCGCCATAGGCCGGGGTGGCGGTGAGATAGGCGGCCATCTTGTCCGGCGCAAGATCGATCTGCGCCTCGGCATCGCGCACCTCGCCGACTTCAAGCGTAAAAATTTCCTTGGTCTTGCCGCATTGTGCGGCGAGTTTCTGCAAAGCGGGGTCGATCAGGAACAGGTGGCCGAAGCCCTGGCTCGAGATCGCCGCCTTGATGGCGGCAGGCTCGACGGGCACGGCGTGCTCGCCAGGGGTATAGGTCGCCAGCAGCTTGCGGCCATCCGCACTCGGCGCGAAGCTCAAACCAAGCCCACCTAACACCTGCGATTGATTCACGCCGTCCGCCTTGTCACGCCTGAGCCGATGAATACGTCTGCTGCATTATTGAATGGACTCGATGCCTTAGCCAGTCTTTTGTCGGGCATTCCAGTTGCGCGGCTATCCCGACAAAATCGCTCAAGCCCTACCGCATTTGTCCGGAATCCTTGCCGATGCGGAAGCCGGCACGCTAAGATGGTACGAATTTACGAGTTGTAGCCGGATATCGCCGTAGGGAGAAGCGGAGATGCACAGGTCGCTTGTTTTGCTGGGTACGCTTTTAATATTTTGCAGCGGCAATCTCTGGGCAGATAGCTATAAGCCCAGCGGCGCCGCCGCGACGGAAACGGTTTATAGCTTCGCACCGCACCCCTACCTGACGCCCAAGGAACTCTATGCGGCCTATGAGCCGATCATGCATTATCTGGAAAGCAAGATTCCAGGCGTGAAGTTTCAGGTCGAGACCTCGAAAGATTACCCCGCCTACGAGGCCAAGATCGCCGAACGGCGCTTCCACTTCGGCCTGCCCAACCCTTATCAGACCGTCTTGAGCCTGAAACATGGCTATCGGGTCATCGCCAAGATGACGCCGGACGAGGATTTTCGCGGCTGGATGATCGTGCGCAAAGACCACAAGCCACACCAGCCGCGCGAGCTGACCGGCCAGCCCTTGTGTTTCCCATCGGCCAGCGCCGTGGCCGCGACCATGTTGCCGATGCTGTATCTGCATGACCACGGCGTAAACCTGAAAGAAACGCCGATCAAATACGTCGGCTCACCCGCCTCGGCGATCATGAGCGTATATTCCGGCGATGCCACCGCCTGCGGCGTGTCCGTTCGGCACTGGCGGATCTGGAGCAAGGAAAACCCGGACAAGGCCGGTGAACTGGAACCGGTCTGGCTGACCTCCAGCCTACCGCACAACGGCGTCATCGCGCGCAACGACGTACCGCCCAAGCTCGCCCGGCAGGTTGCGGCCGCCCTGATCGGCATGGACAAGGACCCGAACCTGGATCAAAGCCAGTTCAAGGCCGATCAGGCCCATTTCGAAGCCGCTCCCGAGGGTTTGTACAAGACCATGGAGCAATTCCTCAAGCGCTATGACGAGGCCATTGGACTGCCGGCGCAAATGAAATTACAACCCGCTCGCTAGGCTCGTTTTGACACGAAGACTCTTTCAGTTTCTGTTCCATAGCATCCGCGGCCGTGTGATCGCCAGCGTGATCCTATTGCACGCCGTGTTGATGAGCTTGGTTGTCGTCGACACCATCCAGCGCCAACAAGACTTCATGCAACACCAGATCGCCAGCGAAGGTCAGGGCCTGGCGCAGAGCCTGGCGATCAACGCCGAACCCTGGCTGCTCAACGGCGACATCAGCGCGATGGACGAAGTCGTAAACAGCCTGAAGGCACTGCCGCAATTGCAGTTGGCGCTGATCCTCGACGCCGAAGGCAAGGTACGCGCCAGCACCGACAATAGCCTGTTCAATCTATTGCTGGACGACGCCCATAGCAAATGGATCATGACCAGCGGCAAGCAGCACTGGCACGACGACTTGGTCGATAGCATCGCACCGATCCGCGTCGATAACAAAACGATCGGCTATGCCCGGGTCATGCTCAACGCCTCGGAAGTTAAGGCAGAGCTCAGCCAGGTCACACGCAACGGCACCATTTATGCCATCAGCGCAATCGTGCTGGGCGGGCTGCTTGCCTGGGTTGTCGTGCATACGGTGACGCGACGGCTCGCCCGGCTGTCGGCGGCGGCCGATGCGATCGCGGCGGGCGACCTCAGCGTCTCGCTGCCGCAGCATGACGGTCGCGACGAGGTGGCCCGGCTCACCCAAGATTTCAACGAGATGGCGCGTGCGCTCGAGACCGACCGCGAGCAACGCAAGCGCTTCGAGGCCCTGCTGTTCGAGGAGAAGGAACGCGCATTGGTGACCCTGCAATCCATCGGCGATGCAGTCATCACCACCAACATTACCGGCCACGTGGAGTTTCTCAACCCCATCGCCGAGCACCTCACCGGCTGGAACAACGACGAGGCCCGCGGCCGGCCGCTGACCGAGGTATTCCGCATCGTCAACGAAATGACGCGGATCGAAGTGGAAAACCCCGTCGACAAGGCCTTGCGCCTGAATGGCGTGGTCGGCCTGGCCAATCACACCATGCTGATCCGGCGCGATGGCGAGGAGTTTTCGATCGAGGATTCCGCCGCGCCGATCCGCGGCCGCGACGGCAAGGTGATCGGCGTGGTGCTGGTATTCCACGACGTGACCGAGTCGCGCCAGATGGCGGAGGAGATCGCCTACCAGGCGAGCCACGACGCGCTGACCGGCCTGGCCAATCGGCGCGAATTCGAGCACCAACTCAATCACCTGATCGGCAACGCCGCGACAGAGCAACACCAACACGCCCTGCTCTATAT
>JAJZTV010000086.1 GCA_021847385.1 Pseudomonadota bacterium
CGCGTCGGCTGCTGCGGTGAGCCGGGTGATCAGCACGCCGTGCCGCGCCAGTTCCCGGGCGCCCACGGCCATGCTCACGGTGAACATCACCGGCAGCGCGACCGGGATCGCGCCCATGAGCACCACCAGCGCCAGCGGCAATATATCGATCAGCGGCAGGCCTTCGAACCAGGCGCCGACCAGGGCGATGGCCACCTGGGCGCCGACGATGACGAACAGCCACTGCACGACGCGGCTGACCACCGCCTCGACATGCAGCTTGGGCCGGGCGCTGGCGACAAGCTGGGTGGTGCGGCCGAAATAGGTGGCCGTGCCGGTCGCCACCACCACCGCCGTGGCCTCGCCCTGGCGCACGACGCTGCCCGAATAGAGGCTGGCGTCCGCCGTCTTGGCGAGTTCCTGCGATTCGCCGGTCAGGGCGGATTGATCCACGCGCAGCTCGCCGTCCACGATCTGCACGTCGGCCGGGACGAAATCGCCGGTCCGCACGCGCACCACGTCGCCGGCGACCAACTCGCGCGCCGAAATGGCTTGCCAGGTGCCGTCGCGCAGCACCCGGCTCATCACCTGGAGTTGCCGCCGCAATGCGGCCACGGCCGCCGAGGCGCGCTGCTCTTGCAGAAAGCCGAGCACCGCATTGACGACCAGCAGCGCCAGGATGATCTGAAGGTCTGTGTACTTGTGCAGGAGGTAGGAGAGGAGGGCGATCAGCTCGAGCATCCACGCCGACAGGCCCCAGAATTTGCGCGCGAACAGCAGCAGCGGGTGGCGCCGCTGCTCCGGCACCTCGTTGGCGCCATCGCGTTCGAGCCGCCGCTGCGCCTCGACGCGGCTCAGGCCGGTCTGGCGGTCGCTGCCGAGCATGGCCAGGGTTTCAGCCGCCGTTTTATCCGGCGTGCTCGGGTTCCCGGCTGGAGCGGACGACTTGTCTGGGATATTCATGGCGGAGCCGAATCGGCGAGATTGAATCTTAGCTGAGACTTCGGTTCGACCGAACTTGTTCCGAGCGGTCTTCGGGCCGGACGATGACTTCGCCGTCATTGGCCAGCCGGGCCGCGGCACCGGCGGCCGTTCAGCCGAAAGCGCGGAGGTGTTCGGCACAAAAAAAGCCGGTCTGCGCCAGGCGCAAACCGGCTTGAAACGTGTTGCGCGGCCTTACATCGGCCCCATGAACCCCTTGAACGTGATGGCGGCCGTGCCGCCGGTGACGCCACCGGGCCGCTGGCTGAGACACTGATTCATCGACGCATCGCTACGCTCGTCGCAATATTGGATGCCGGTGGTCGGATCGACAATCGCGGCATAGTGGGTCCCCAGCGGAGTTTGGCAGGTGCCGTTCGAAGATGCGCGGGGGGCATTGTTCGGCGCGGCGCAACCGGCACGCGGATTGGGATAGCCGGCGTTGTCGGTGCAGTTCGTCGCGGCCCAGCCGAAGGTACCGGGCCGATTGGCATTCTGGCCGAAGTAGCCATTCGCCGCATGATTGAACGGCCAGCCGTTGCCGGTCAAATCGAGCTCAAGCGCGGCGTTGATGCCATTGACCGCGCTGATGTCGGCGGCATCGGCATTGGCGCAGCCTAGCCCCACGGCACCGTTGATGCCGAAATTGACCGAGGCCTCGGCCAAGTTGGTCGCGCTGGGGAAGGTCTGGGAACCGCCGCAGCCATTGTTCGGCGTGCCCTTGTAGGGTTTGGCCGTGAAGAAGAAATTGAACGTGACCGCCGGACTGCACGCACCATCGGCACAGGCGAAGGTTTTGGGCCGGTAGGTAATGGTTTCGTGGGGCGAAAGCAGGTAGTAGCCCTTGTCCTTGGCACCAAAAGTGGTGAACGCGACCTTCTTCTTCGGGATATTGGACGTGAAGGCCAGATCCTTATCGGTGACCGTTTTGATTTGGCGGCCGAGATTCGTGCAATTGGCCGGCAGCGTGGTGGGCGGCTGGCCCAAAACCAGATTGGCATAAACCGGACTGCCGATCTTATTGGTCACCGTAATGACAGTCGGCAACGGATGCCGTCTTGCCGCCATATCCTCGGCCTGGGCGGAACAGACCATAACAAGAGTTGCGCCAATCAGTGTGGCAACAAGGCCGCTTTGGGCTCGACGATTTCGGATCATTTTTTCCCCTCGGTGATGTTCGGCATGCACCGGCAGCCAATAGGTGTGCGGTGTAAAGGGAAAGACGGGCGGATCGGCGCGGTGTGAAAACGAGGAGCGGATTGTTAGACAGCCTTGATGACCAGCATTTCATTGCCGCCTCGCTGAAACTCGTAAGGTACGCGCTTAACCTTCACGGAGAGGCCTTGGTTCGCAAGATGTTCATTCACGAAATGGAGATGGGGCGATGAAGCGCCATCGAATGCAAGTATTGGAAATACCCGTACTTCGCGAGCCACACGCAACATTTCTTGGAGAGCTTGAAGATGGAACTCGGCGGACAATCGGGCGCTGTACAAGAACAAGAAGTGAGACGACAAGGCGATGTCGAATTGCCCGTTCTCGAAAGGCAATACCGGCAATTCGCCTGCTATGTAGCGGCCTTCTTGTTTCCCTGCATCGAAGTCGGCGAGAAACTGTTCCATCGCGGACATGCGGACGCATCCGAGTTGTTCAACCGATGGAATGGCCTCCCAAACGTAGTCGCCTTGGTTCTTGCGCATCTGGGTCATCACGGTTTCGTATGTATCGGCAATGCGGCTTCTGATTTGCGCAGAACCGAAGACATAGACCGGATCGACCGAGACGACACTTCCACCGCATTGGGTTAATACCGAATTGAATGCGGCCGGGCCATCCCCACAGCCGAGAATGCGAAGCGTCAAATCGTCTTCAGTGAGGCCGAACATGCTGACATATTCGTCATACGAACGTCCCCACGGTACAACATTGTCAAGCGTAAAACCCATAGCTGGTCTGTCTAACGAGTCTGTAGAAAAAGCCACCCACAAAAGCAGCTCTTCCCGTTGTTAAAAGTAGTACGGAATTTCATCGGTATTTTCTGTTTTTATTTTTCTCAAGAGCACATTTCGGCGTGCTACACAGGCTTATTCCCTGCCATCCCGATCAACCGAACCCGTATCGGTGTATTTTCGTCAGATTATGCGCGATGCAGCATGGCTTCCACTGGATATTCACCTTCACCCGGCCGCGCAGACTGAAGCGCTTTAATCCGATGTTGCTGGTGAGATGGTCAACGTTCAAGGTAACCGGCGCTCCGCCGGCTTTTCGCGCAGGTCGCCTCGAACGCAGGGTTAGAGGTGCGGTTATGAAGGAACACGACGAACAAATATAGGGATTGGCCGACCCGTTACCAATGCGATGACTACATAGCCCCTCTTGGTCGAGTCTTCCTTGACCGAGTAGCGGCAGAATGCCTGGGCCATGTTTTGAATGCACGAAATGCTTGTATTGGCCCGCCAATCAGGCGGAAAGTACGTCTGAATTTCTCCTTCGGTTGAATCGCGGTATTCACAGCCAGTATCACAGCTTATATTGGCCCAGCCACCACCGGGCTTCTTTCCATCCATGACCCACTTTCCATCGCTCTGCGATAGGCGATAGAACATCTCTGTGGGGTTGCGATTCTTGTCCAGAACAACATACGTTCCAGTGTCGCCGTCGTTCAACGAATCTGCGGCGGCTGCGGAGAAAGAGTAGAGTGCTACTGCGAATAACAATACGATGTTTTTCATTGGGGAGCCTCGGGTAAAGAGTTCAGCGGAAGGAAAAGATGAGCACCTCTAACGTCTGAATTCACCGGCCTGCGCGGCTTTTCGCACAGGTCCGGTGGAATGATGGGTTAAACGGCAATTATTCATCTGGCCGAAATCTCTCTTGTCGGTGGTACGACAGATATTTTTTGTGAAGAAAGTTCAACTCCTTGATGTGCTCTTGACCAGAAATTCCAAGAAGGGGAGCGTCCTTTGCTAAGCGATTGGAGATGAGTATTTTTCCTTCGTCATCGAACGAGATGAGACCGACGTCAAATGCCTTGTCATAGACTGGCGATAGCGCTAGCCCATTAAAAGGATCAAGTCGCTCAGAGTTATCTGAAACGCTCCATGGCTTGATATGTGATGCAGTGATGAATTGTGATGCGCCCGTTATGGCACACCTGTGGCCCCACATATCAAGCACCAGCTTACGAAAGCGTTGCTGTCCTATTCGGACGTTGAGCATTTCCTGCTTGGTCGTGGAGGAAAGCAGCGGGTTGTTGATGGTGCCCAAGAAGAAAAATACATCGGCATCTTCCTCAAGGGCGGCAATGTATTCCAGTAGCGCATTGAGTTCTTGAAGATGTTTTTCAACGTACTCGCGCTTTATGGCGTTTGTTGTGCCTTCCGCTATACGCGCTACAAAGTCTCGTCGAAACGTAACCGCCCGGAATAGAGCTTCCTTCTCGCCGAGTCGGGTTATGGGAAATGATTTCTGCTTGTTCTTCCCGGTTTCATCTTGGTAGTTGGCAACCCAATTCATCTCGGGAGCTTTTCGGTCTTTTCGCTCGCGATGTTCGCGCGAGACGCCTACGATGCCGGAAGTATTGCGGGGAGACAGAGCAAGAACAAGGGGTATCGAATGCCTGAGTGAAGGATCGTTTGGATCAAGAATTCCGAGATCAAATGCACTCTTGAGAAACTGATCACGGTAGTCCTTGGCTGCCTGATACGAAAGAGCCTTCGAGCCGTACTTGCTATCGCTGAAATTCTTCGATTCCTTTATTGGGTCACGTTCGAACTGGAATTGCCAGCGATGTTCGTTGCCTCTATCAAGGCGCTTCAAATACTTTCGGTCGGGAAACTCCTCGTCGTCCATTGCCGTTTAACATCCGCGTTGAAGGGCGCGCGGCTTTATGCGCGTCCCTTCGAACGCGTGGTTAGCCCTTCGTCGGCCAACAGGCGCTCAAGCTGCCAAGTATTGAGCCGCCAGTCACCGGCGACTGCCGACGCAAGAAGCGCGAGGCCCACGGCGATGCCGACACCGACGTGCTTGTTGAGTTGGGCGGGGTCGATCAGAAAGTGAAGGCCAAAGGCAAAGCCGATGCCCCACGAGGCGCAATACAGGAAGTGAATTTGAGCGGACCAAGCGTCATTGGTAGGAATCCACTGATTGGTCTCTGCCCGGCCAGTTGCGAGCATTTTAGCGACGCGAAGGTCAAGTTCGCGGACGCTGAGCGCGGGCGCGTGGCGGCGCTTGAGGAAAAACAGGACGCACGCGAGCACGACCGGATGCAACACGGACCTGTGAACCGCATAGATTGCGGGGCCAACCACAACAACATAAAGCAGCATCAGCCAGCTCGATACTTCCGTTCCACCGGCACCACCCGCAACGCGCAGAAACCCAAAGCTGGGAGTCTGTACGGCTCCGAAGGCAAGGATCGCGGCACCCCCTGACACGACATAGCGAAGCAGGAGGTCAAGTAGCTTTTGCGCGTGAGGAGCGAGGTTGCTCGGTTCCATATTGCACCGTCCCGATGCTTGCGTTTTGAATGGGGGGCTAACGTGCAATATACACCTTGATAGGTGTATATTTAAATCGGTTGAAGGTGTATAACATCCGCAGTAATTTCATAACAATCTGTTTCTTATCGGTTCGTCGTTAAGATAGGTGGACGCATGCGGAAGGCAAACACCCCTTAAGCGGCTTGTTGCGCGTGTGTCAGTTTTCCGGCCGATTGCAATTCCCGATACAGGGCGGATGGGCTGAATTCCAGCCCGTTTTTCCAGCCAAGGGCGCCGAGTTCGGTAAAGTAGGCCTTGAAGTTTTCCATGGCCTTTAGCGGCTTGGTCAGCACGGTTTCGTTTGCAAGCAACGGGGCAAAATCATAATCGCCCTGCGCGCCGTCTGAAAACGTCAGGCGTAGTTTGTATTCGCTGATGTATTCGGCCTTGACGATTTTAATCATTGTCAGCTCCGGGGATGCGTTGCAGCGGTTCAAGATTACGCGCTTTTGCCCAGTTTTCAAGCAGTTCGGCGCGGTGTTCCGCGGCCCATTCCTGCACGATGCGGGTGGCCTTGGCCGGGAGTTGGCCTTCCAGGATTTCACCGTGGCGATCCAGAAAACTTCGCGAAATCAAAGGTTGGATTGCTTCGCGCGCTTGAAACTGGCAGCCTAGTCGGCACGTTGGATTGTTAGGATTTTCAGTGCGATTTTCCATCTACCGTTACGACCCCGAATCCACCGCCGCGCCGCGGATGCAAAGCTACGAGCTGGATGCCGGCTTCAAGGGCCAGATGGTGCTCGACGCCTTGCTCGCGCTGAAGGAGCAGGACGACAGCCTGGGCTTTCGCCGCTCTTGCCGCGAGGGGGTGTGCGGTTCGGACGGGGTGAACGTCAACGGCACCAATGTGCTGGCCTGCATCACGCCCTTGGCTGGCCTGAAGCAGCCGATCGAGATTCGGCCGCTGCCGCGGCTGCCGGTGGTGCGCGACCTGATCGTGGACATGGCCGAGTTCATGCGCCACTACCGGGCGGTGAAGCCTTACTTGATCAACCTGGAGCCGGAGCCGGAGAACGAGCGCCTGCAAGGCCCGGCCGAGCGGGCCGAGCTGGATGGCTTGTACGAGTGCATCTTGTGCGGTTGCTGCACCACGGCCTGCCCGTCGTTCTGGTGGAACCCGGACAAGTTTCTCGGCCCGGCCGCCTTGTTGCAGGCCTATCGCTTCGTCGCCGATTCGCGCGACCAGGCCACGGCCGAGCGGCTGGACTTTCTGGAAGACCCGTACCGCCTGTTCCGCTGCCACGGCATCATGAATTGCGTGGAAGTTTGCCCGAAAGGCTTGAACCCCACGGCCGCGGCCGGCAAAATCAAGGCCCTTCTGGTGAAACGCGCGTTTTGACCGAGGCACTCAACCGCCTGCGCTGGCGTTGCCGACGCGGCATGCTGGAGCTGGATGCCTGGCTGGGCGGGTTTCTCGATACGGGTTACCATGGGCTCGATCAAGGGGAACAGGCCGCCTTCGGCCGTTTGCTCGAGCAGGAAGACGTGGACCTGTTGGCCTGGTTGTCGGGCCAAGCGCCAGTCCCGGCCGAATTTCAGGCCGTGATTGCAAAGATTAGAAAAGTGACGCAGAAATGAGCAAAAAGACCGCCACCCTCCAATTCAGCGACAAGGACAAGGCCATCGAGCTGCCGGTGCTCGACGGCAGCATCGGCCCTTCGGTCATCGATACCCGCGGCCTCGGCCAGCATGGCGTGTTCGCCTACGACCCGGGCTTCCTGTCGACGGCGAGTTGCTCATCCAGCATCACTTATATCGACGGCGACAAGGGCCTGCTCTATTACCGCGGCTATCCGATCGAGCAACTGGCCGAGCACTCCGACTTTCTGGAGGTGGCCTACCTGCTGATCAACGGCGAGCTGCCGACGGCGGCGCAGAAGGCGCATTTCGTCGGCACGGTGAAAGAGCACACCATGCTGCACGACCTGATGGCCAATTTTTATCGCGGCTTCAGGCGCGATGCCCACCCGATGGCGGTGATGGTCGGCGTGGTCGGCGCGATGTCGGCCTTCTACCGCGATTCGTCCGATGCCTTCGACCCGGCCCAGCGCGAGATCGCCGCCTTCCGCCTGCTGGCCAAGGTGCCGACCATCGCGGCCTGGAGCTACAAGTACAACATCGGCGAGCCGTTCATGTACCCGCAAAACCGTTTCAGCTATGCGGAGAACTTCCTGTACATGATGTTCGCCACGCCGTGCGACGACTATCAGCCGAACCCGGTGCTGGCCCGTGCCCTGGAGCGCATCTTCATCCTGCATGCCGACCACGAGCAGAATGCCTCGTCGTCGACGGTGCGGGTGGCCGGCTCCTCGGGCGCCAACCCCTTCGCCTGCATCGCGGCCGGCATCGCCTCGCTCTGGGGGCCGCTGCACGGCGGCGCCAACGAGGCGACGCTGACGATGCTGGAGCAGATCGGCGACGAGAAGCACATCGGCAAATTCATCGAACGGGCCAAGGACAAGACCGATTCCTTCCGGCTGATGGGCTTCGGCCACCGGGTGTACAAGAACATGGACCCGCGCGCGGCGATCATGCGCGAGACCTGC
>JAJZTV010000087.1 GCA_021847385.1 Pseudomonadota bacterium
AGCCATGGCGGCGTCGGCCCCAATGCCAAACGCGTCGCGCGGAAATATGCGCAGTTGATGCTGGCGGGCATGCTGCCGGTGTTGCTGGGGCTGTTGGCGTTCGTCGTCGGTCATGCCACGGCGACGGGCGGGCTGGCCTTCGATCTGCCCAGTCTGATGCAGGGCGCCGTGCCGCAGCCCTTGGCATTGGCGGCCTTCCTGTTGCTGCTGTTCGGTTTCGGCCTGCGCGCGCCGATGTTCCCGCTGCATGCCTGGCTGCCGGCCTTGGCGATGGAAGGTCCGACCGCCGTGCTTGGCCTGTCGGCCGGCATGAATGTCGGCATCTACGGCCTGCTGCGTTTCGCCGTGCCGCTGGCGCCGCAGGTCGCGCAAGAACTGCATGGCCTGATCGCCGGCCTCGGTGTGGCCGGCTTGTTGTATGGCGCCCTGCTGGCCTTGGCGCAAACCAATCTGCGCGCGATGCTGGCCTATGTCGGCCTGGCGCAGACCGGCCTGGTATTGCTCGGCATCGCGGCCTTCAATCTGCAAGGCACGCAGGGTGCCGTGCTGCATTTGCTCGGTCTGGCGGTGACGATGGGCGGCCTGTTTCTGGCGGCGGACCTCGTGCACAAGCGCATGGGCACGACCGAACTGGCCGGGCTCGGCGGCTTGCAAAAGACCATGCCGCGCTTGGCCGGCCTGTTCCTGCTGTTCGCTCTGGCCGCTATCGCGTTGCCGGCCACCGTCGGCTTCCCGGCCGTGTTGTTGGTGCTGGTGTCGGCCATCCAAACCCACACCGGTGCCGCGCTGCTGGCCCTGGTCGGCATGGTGCCGCTCGCGGCCTGCCTGTTGCTGGCCTATCGCGCGATCTTTCTTGGCCGCGCCGCGGTGCCGAGCGCCGGCACGGATGTGCACCCGCGCGAGCTGGCCATGCTCGTCGTGCTGGCGCTGCTTGTGCTGGCCGCCGGCCTGTTCCCGTCGCTCGTGCTCGATCTGATCCGGCCCGCGGCCGAACTTTGGATCGCGCGCTTGGGTTGAGCGGGTCGTGTGCCCTGCATGATGCGGGCGCGGCCAGGCGCCATTGCCTGCTTTCAAATGCCTGGGCTTGGCCCGACAATCCGGCCATGGATTTCCTCGCTCGCTATCTCGCGCTACAAGATGCGCTGAACCGCCATGCGTCATTTTGGCGGCCGGCGCCGTTTCACATGGCGCGACCGGATTGGTGTGTGCAGTATCCCGACTGGGCCGCACAAGCCCTGGCCCTGAACGATGCCGAGGTCGAGCGGCTCAACGCCGACAACGTCGCGTTGATCGACTGGGCCGCGCACCGGCTGCCGGCGTTGGCCGAACTGCAAGCGCTGATCGAATTGCCGCGCATCGAATCGCCGGGCGATGCCGAGCCGGTGTCCGGCCAACTCGCCTGGGCCATGCCCGGGCGCAAACAGGCCCAGGTCGAGGCCTTCGCCGAGGCGGTCGACGCGATAGAAAACCCGATCCTGGAATGGTGTGGCGGCAAGGGCCACCTCGGCCGCCTGCTCGCCAGCCGCACCAATCAGCCGGTGCTGAGCCTGGACTACGACGCCACGCTCTGCCGCGAAGGCGAACTGCTGGCCGAGCGTGCTCATGTCGATCAACACTTCGTCTGCGCCGACGCCTTGCAGCCCGATGCCACGCACCACTTGGCCGGCCGCCACGCCGTCGCGCTGCACGCCTGCGGCGACCTGCACCTGGCCCTGCTGCGCGGTGCGGTGCGGCAGCACGCGGCGGCACTCGACCTGTCGCCCTGCTGCTATTACCGCACCGTCGATGCCGTCTACCGCCCGCTCAACCCCGAGGGCACGCTGCAACTTACCCGCGACGAACTGCACCTGCCGGTGACCGATACCGCCACCGCCGGCGCGCGCGATCGACGGCTGCGCGACCGGGCCATGGCCTGGAAGCTCGCCTTCGTGCGGTTGCGCGAAGAACTGGCCGGGCTGTCGAGCGCGCGTACCTTCAAGCCGGTGCCGGCGAGCTGGCTGTCGCTGAGCTTCGAGGCGTGGTGCCGCAAGCTGGCCGCCCGCGAAGGCATCGCCGTGCCGGCGCACTACGATTGGCCCGCGCTCGAAGCATTTGGCCGGCAACGCCAGCGCGAGGTCATGCGCTTGTCCTTGGTGCGGCATGTCTTTCGTCGGCCGTTGGAGATCTGGCTGGCCCTCGACCGGGCGCTGTTCCTGGAGCGGGCCGGCTACCGCGTACGCCTGGCCGAGTTCTGCGGGCGGGAGCTGACGCCGAGAAATCTGTTTATCTCGGCCCGGCTTTAATCAGGCCCGCGTCGTCACTCCCGCCGAGGCGGAAATCCGGTTGCCGGAAAACCAGACCTTGAATGCCCTGCCGAGCAAAATGGTCTAATGTATAGAAGCTGAGATCCAAAGATATTGGTCACACACAATGATAAAGCACAAGGAAACGGGGAGATGAGGAAAGTCACAGCCTTGCTTGCTTTGCGCAACGTGAACGTTTTCGCGGGGTGGTTTTTTCGGAAGAAGAACCACATCAACAACAATAAGGAATGGGGACAACAGCTTGACTACAACCGACTCTTTTCCGGCTCGGCTACCCACACCTAACGCCTCATCTATGTATGGCTCCCCCCAAAAAGCAAGGAAACTAATCGATAGGGGTGGCAGGAAGGTTACACGCTGATGATGCCGAAACATCAGGTATCAACGTGTCTCGGTAAACCAGTCGAGGTGTATCGATGAGTGATGCACTGGAACAGCTAAAGCACGAATTGGCGGCCGCGCAGCGCGCACTGGCCGAGGCAGAGGCGCGCTTTGCCCGCGAGGTGACTGTCGCCACAAAGTCCGAGAATACGCGCGAGCAAATCGAACGGACGCACCGGCAATGGATGGCCGCGCTGGATGCGGTGGCGGCCCCCATATTCCTACACGACAAAGACTTCCATATCCTGCGTTGCAACCAGGCTTATCAACGAATCGCCGGGGTTCCCTTCAAGCAGATCATCGGCCAGCCCTACTATGAGGTCTACCCGAAAACCCATGCCCCGCTGCCTAGTTGCCTGCGCACGTTGGATGGATCGGTAGTAGGAGAAAACGAAGAAGAAGTACTGGTCGGTGATACAACCTACCGCTCGCGCGCCTACTCTGTAACGGACGAGCAGGGCGCTTATCTCTATTCCGTGCATATCCTCGAAGACATTGCCAAGCGCCAGCAGGAAGTGCGCGCGCTATCGGAATCGGAAATGCAATATCAGCGGTTGTTCGAGGCCGCCACGGATGGCATTCTGATACTCGACGCCGAAACAGGTGAGATCGTGGACGCCAATCCCTTCGTCCTCGACTTACTGTCCTACAGTCGCGACGAGTGCATCGGAAAGAAGGTGTGGGAAATCGGCCCGCTCACGGACACCCTGGCCAGCAAGAAGGTGTTCCAGGAATTGCAGACCAAGGGAACCATCCGTTACAACGCCTTGCCGCTGGAGACGAAAGACGGCCGAAGGATCGACGTGGAGTTCGTCGGCAACGTCTATGACGCTGGCGATCGGAAGATGGTCCAGTGCAATATCCGCGACATCACCGAGCGCAAGCGCGACGAGGAAAACCTGAGGCTCTTTCGCACTTTGCTCGACAATTCCAGCGACGCCATCGAGGTATTAGAACCTTCGACGTTACGTTTTTTGGACGTCAATGAGACCGACTGCCGACTATTGGGTTATAGCCGGGAAGAGATGCTCGCCATGAGCGCTTTCGACATCGACCCGGCATTCGACGCAAAGCTCGCCAAAGCGACCGAGGAGCGGATCCGGCAAGAAGGAAGGGCCCATTTCGAAACGGTGCACCAGCGCAAGGACGGCTCGACGTTCCCTGTGGAAGTCAACGCGACACTGGTCGAACTCGATAAGCCCTACCTGCTGAGCATCGCGCGGGACATCACCGAACGCAAGCAGGCGGAAGCTATGCTGCACGAGTCGGAGGAAAGATTTCGCGCCATCTTTGAGGGCGCACTCGACGGTATCGCGCTCTTAGACATAGAGTCCCGGCGGTTTGTTATGGCCAATTCGGCTCTGTGTCACATGTTGGGGTACGGCCCCGAAGAAATCGCCCGGCTCAGCGTTTCGGATATTCACCCGCAGCGGGATTGGCCCTATGTCTTCGAACAGTTCGATAAGCAGGTGCGCGGCGAGATTCAACTCGCTATGGACATGCCGATCAAGCGCAAGGACAGCTCGGTGTTTTACGCCGATATCAATACTTCCTTCGTGGATTTAGGCGGCAGGCATTATTTTGTGGGCATTTTTCGCGACATCACCGAGCGCAGGCAGGCCGAAGAATCGCTGCGTCGCGCCAACCGTGCGCTCAAGACGCTGTCGGCAGGCAATCTGGCGCTGGTTCGGGCGAAGAGTGAGGATGAGTTGTTACATGCAGTCACCGGTATCATCGTGGAGGCGGGCGGCTATGACCTGGCGGCGGTCGACTATGCCGAGGACGACCCGGCAAAGAGCCTGACGCCCAAGGCGTGGTCGGGTGCGGCGGATGGTTATTTCTGGGAGGGGCATCCCAGCTGGGCCGATACGGAACAAGGCCAACTGCCAATCGCCATGGCCATCCGCAGCGGAACGACGCAGATTCGCCACGACATCGCCAGTGAATCAGTCTTCATACCCTGGAGGGATGCCGCGCTGGCACGCGGCTACGTCTCGAACATCGCCCTACCCCTTACCGGCGGCGGCAGGACTTTCGGCGGCTTAACCATTTATTCATCCGATGCGAACGCCTTCGACGAGGAGGAGATCCGGTTGCTGGAGGAACTGGCCAACGACCTCGCCTATGGCATCATCACCTTGCGCGCCCGCAGAGAACAGGAGCAGCACGCAATTCTGCTGCGACAGGGCCTGGAGCAATCCATCCAGACCATCGCGGATACCCTGGAAGCGCGCGACCCCTATACCGCCGGTCATCAACGGCGCGTCGCCGAACTGGCGACAGCCATCGCGCGGGAAATGGGTTTGCCGGAAGAGCAAGTCAATGGCATCCATCTCGCTGGCATCATCCACGACCTGGGGAAGATCCACGTTCCGTCGGAAATCCTTTCCAAACCCGGCAAGCTCACCGACATCGAGTCGATGCTCGTCAAGACGCATCCGCAGGCCGGGTACGACATCCTGAAGGACGTAAAATTCCCCTGGCCGATCGCCGACATCATTTTGCAGCATCACGAGAAGCTGGATGGTTCGGGCTACCCGCAAGGACTCATGGGTGATGCCATCCTGCTCGAGTCGAGAATCATAGCCGTGGCCGACGTGGTGGAAGCCATGTCCTCGCACCGGCCGTATCGCGCTGGGCTGGGTATGGAAGCGGCATTGGAGGAGATCGAACGCAATCGAGGGGTGCAGTACGATCCAAGGGTGGTCGATGCTTGCATCAAACTCTTCCATGAACGAGATTACAAATTGCCTGCCTAGCCGGATTGCTCGACCTGGGTAATCGGCCAAATGCCGGATAGGGATTATGGAACCGTATCTGGAAATCCGAATGGAACGGTAGGATGAGCGTCGGCATTCGGGAGCATGAACGGCCTCGTCTTGCATGCGCGTAGTGCTGTGCGACTACGTCCTACCCGGGACGGGGTGTGTCCTGTATTTTGTTGCCGAATGGGATGGCATTGGCGCAACGCGCTGCACCCTGCAATTCTGATCCTACGGATTCTCCACTCGCTCCGTCACCCGCTCGCAGAACAGCAGGGCATGGTGATGGACGTGTTCCTGGATGATCGCTTGCTCGGACATGGCGTCCGGCGCGCTTGTCTTGAGTTGGCTGGCCTGGAGGATGCTGTCGCGCATGGCCTTCCAGCTCTCGGCCGGCTTGCTCGTGCCTAGCGCAGCGTTGGCAAAGGCCTGCTCCAGCAAGAGGGCATGCAGCGCAAGTTGTGCGGTGATGTCGGTGAGTTCTTCGTCCACAGCGGCCTCCGGGAAGTTGGGGTCAGATCTTGTAGCACGCATTGCTGGCTAGTGCCGCAGGCGTTACGCCTTGCGCCGCCGCGCCAGCCAATTTTCCACCAAAGAATACACCGCCGGCACCACCACCAAGGTAAGCAGGGTGGAGGACAGCATGCCGCCGATCACTGCCACGGCGAGCGGGCCGTTGGTCTCGGCACCGGCGCCCAGGCCGAGCGCGGCCGGCAGCAGGGCGAGGATGACGGTGAACGAGGTCATCAGCACCGGGCGCATCCGGATCGGGCAGGCCTCGAGCAGGGCGGCGTCGATGCCCACGCCTTCGGCCCGGCGCTGGTTGGTCAGGTCGACCAGCAGGATGGAGTTCTTCGCCACCAGGCCGATCAACAGCACCAGGCCGATCATCGAATAGATGTTCAGTGTCTGGCCGGTGAGCCACAGCGCCATGACGCCGCCGATGATGGCGAGCGGCTGCGCGACCATGATGATCAAGGGTTGCAGGAAGGAGTTGAACTGGCTGGCCAGCACCATGTAGAGCAGGACCAGCGCCAGGATGAAGGCGAAGGCCATGTTCGCCGCGGTTTTGCCGAATTCCTCGGCTTGGCCGACCATCTTCACCGAATAGCCGGGCGGCAATATCGCGGCGGCAGTCCGCTGGATTTGTGCGACGGCCTCGCCGAGCGGGATGCTCGGGGTGCCGAAGAATTGCGCGGCATATTGCAGGTCCATACGGCCGATCACGGCCGGGCCGAGTCGCTCCTTGAATTGGGCGACGGTGTCGATGCGCACCAGTTCGCCGTTGGTGGCGCGCAGGTAGATCTTGGCCAGGTCGGTGGGGCGCGTGAATTCGCCGTCGCGGGCCTTGAGCCGCACGTAATAGCGTTCGCCGTCGCCGGGCTCGTCGTTGTAGCGGGCGACGTCGATGCCTCCGGTGAGAACGTTGACCGCCAGCGCGACGTCGTTCGAGCTCAGGCCCAGGCTGTTGGCGCGGGTGCGGTCGAGGTCCATCTTGAGTTGCGGTAGGTCGAGCTGCAGGTTCATATCCAGTCGGCCGATGTCGGGGTCGGCCGAGAGTTTTTCCTGCAGTTGCCTGGCCAGGCGGTCGACCTCGCTCAGGTTGGGACCGGATACGACGAATTGCAGCGGCTCGCCACGCTGGCCGCCGACGACGGGTACCGGTGCCGGGAATGCCTGCACGCCGGGAATTTGCGCCAGTTCTTTTCTCAGGATCGGCAACAGCTCGTATTGCTTGAGTTTGCGCTGGCTGCGGTCGACCATGCCGACGAAGGCGAAGGCCTCGTTGACTTGGCCGCCCTGGCCCAGGCCGACGGCGGCGAAGTTGGTGGCGATTTCCTTGTGCCGTGCGAGCACTTGTTCCACTTCGCGCAGGCGGTCGCTGGTGTAGTCGATGCTGGCGCCGAGCGGGGCCTTCACGAACACCAGGAAGCGGCCTTCGTCTTCTTCCGGCACGAAGGTCTTGCCGACATTGGAGAAGAACCAGCCGGAAGAGAGCACGATCAGAATGGTGGCGAAAACGACTTTCCAGCGGTGCTGCATCGCATAGGCCAGCAGTTGCTTGTAAGCGGCGTCCATGCGATGGAAGGCACGGTCGAGCGCCAGGTGCAGCCGGCCGTGCTGTTTTTGCACCTTGAGGTAGCGCGAGCAGAGCATGGGCGTCAGCGTGAGCGAGACGAACAGCGATACCAGCACACCGAAGGTCACCACGACGGCGAAGGACTTGAAGAACATGCCGATGATGCCGCCCATGAACATGACCGGGGCGAAGATCGAGACCAGCGACAGCGTGGCGGCGAGCACGGCGAACACCACCTCGCGGCTACCGGACAGCGCGGCGGTGATCGGGTCGGGGTCGATCGATTCGCGGTGGCGGTAGATGTTCTCTAATACGACGATGGCGTCGTCGACCACGACGCCGATCAAGAGCAGCAGCGCGAGCAGGGTCAGGGTGTTGAAGGTGTAGCCGAAGAAATAGATCACGGCGATGGCGCCCAA
>JAJZTV010000088.1 GCA_021847385.1 Pseudomonadota bacterium
CTGTACTGGTTGGTCAACAACGTGCTGTCGATCCTGCAGCAGTGGCGCATCAACACCGTCATCGCGCGTGCCGACCGGAAGAAATAGCGACCTTATCGCTGCCGTCGCCACCGCGCCCGGGCGCGGCGGCATCGGTGTGGTCCGCGTGTCCGGACCGGACCTCGCCGCCGTCATCCAGGGCATTACCGGCCGCGCGCTAAAACCCCGGCTGGCGACGTATGCCCGCTTTCTCGACGCGGTTGGTGGGACCCTGGACGAGGGTATCGCCCTCTATTTCCCCGGCCCGCACTCGTTTACCGGCGAGCACGTACTGGAACTCCAGGGTCACGGCGGCCCGCAGGTCCTGCAATTGGTGCTCAAGCGCTGCCTGGAATTGGGCGCGCGCCTGGCCGAGCCGGGCGAGTTTTCCCGCCGCGCCTTTCTCAACGGCAAGATCGACCTGGCCCAGGCCGAAGCCATCGCCGACCTGATCGATGCCCAGAGCCAGGAGGCGGCCCGCTCGGCCGTGCGCTCCTTGGCCGGCGAGTTCTCGCGCCGGGTGCGTGAGCTGGTCGACGGCTTGATCCATTTGCGCATGCTGGTCGAGTCGACCTTGGACTTTCCCGAAGAAGAGGTCGACTTCCTGAAACAGGCCGATGCCTGGGGCCAGCTGCAAGCCATCCAGGCCAAGCTTGCGGCCGTGCGGCAGGAGGCCAAGCAGGGCGCCTTGCTGCGCGAAGGCTTGAACGTGGTGCTGATCGGCCAGCCCAACGTCGGCAAGTCCAGCCTGCTCAATCAATTGGCCGGCTACGAGGCGGCCATCGTCACCGAGATCGCCGGCACCACGCGCGACACCGTGCGCGAGGCGATCCAGATCGACGGCGTGCCCTTGCACGTGATCGACACCGCCGGCCTGCGCGAGACGGCCGATGCGGTGGAAAAGCTCGGCATCGAGCGGACCTGGGCCGCCGTGGCCAAGGCCGATGTCGCTTTGCTGCTGGTCGATGCCGCGCACGGCGTCGGTCCGCAGGAACAGGCCATCCTTGGCCGGCTGCCGGCCATCCCCTTGATCACGCTGCACAACAAGATCGATTTGGCCGCGGAATCGCCGCGCTGCGCCGACGATGGCCGGGAGATTTGGCTATCGGCCAAGACCGGGACGGGCATGGCGCTGTTGCGTAAGCAACTGCTCATAGCCGCCGGCTGGCAAGCGGCGGGCGAAGGCGCCTTCATGGCCCGCCGCCGGCATCTGGAGGCCTTGCGCCGGGCCGGCATCCACCTTGATCAGGCCCAGGCGGCCGGCGAGCGCTTGGAGCTGTTCGCCGAGGAACTGCGCTTGGCGCAGGAGGCCTTGAACGAGATCACCGGCGAGTTCAGCGCCGACGACCTGCTCGGCCGCATCTTCGGTCAATTTTGCATCGGGAAATGAGCCGTCATGCCTGACGCCCCCTTGACCTGGCGCGACATCCTGCACGGCGTGCGGCGGCATAAGGCGGCCTTGGTCAAGGGCAATGTCATCGCCTTGCTGGCGGTGATCTGCGCCGTGCCGGTGCCGCTATTCCTGCCGCTGTTGGTCGATGAGGTGCTGCTGCATCGGCCGGGCCGCTTCCTCGCCACGGTGGGGCCGTGGTTCCCGGAGTCTTGGCATGGGCCGGTACTGTTCATCGCGGCGGCACTGATGATCACCATCGTGTTGCGGCTGATGGCCATCTTGTTCAACGTCTGGCAGAGCCGCACCTTTTCGCTGATCTCGAAAGAAGTGGTCTATGGTATCCGCCAGCGCATGCTGGAGCGGCTGTCCAAGATCACGCTGTCCGAATACGAGACCCTCGGCAGCGGCGCGGTGACCTCGCGTTTCGTCACCGATCTCAACGCGATCGACAGCTTCCTTGGCGCCTCGATCTCCGGCTTCCTGGTCGCGGCGCTGTCGCTGGTCGGGGTGTCTGCCGTGCTGGTGTGGATGCACTGGCAGCTGGCCTTGTTCATCCTGCTCTTGAACCCGGTGGTGATCCTGTTCTCTACGACACTGGGCAAGCGGGTGAAGGAACTGAAGAAGCGGGAGAACAGCGCATTCGAGCTGTTCCAGGCGGCCCTGGCCGAGACCCTGGACGCGCTGCACCAGATCCGGGCGATGAACCGCGAGCGCCACTATCTGGCGCGGGTGGCCGACCTTGCCGGCGACATCCGCCGCCACGCCGCCGCCTTCGCCTGGAAGTCGGACGCACTGAACCGGGTCTCCTTCTTCGTCTTCCTGGTCGGCTTCGATGCCTTCCGCGCCTTGGCCATGTTCATGGTGGTCTATTCCAACCTGACCGTGGGCGAGATGATGGCGGTGTTCGGCTATCTCTGGTTCATGATGTCGCCGGTGCAGGAGATCATCAACATCCAGTACGCCTGGTATGCGGCCAACGCCGCCTTGGGCCGGGTCAACGGCCTGCTCGACCTCAAGCTTGCCCAGGAGTGGCCGGCCCGAATCGATCCCTTCGCCGGCCGGCACACGGTCGGGGTCACCTTGCAAGACTTGAGTTTCGCCTATGCCGACGGCGAGCCGGTGCTCGACCACGTCGACCTCGAGATCCGGCCGGGCGAAAAAGTGGCCTTGGTCGGCGCCTCGGGCGGCGGCAAGTCGACCCTGGTCCAGGTCCTGCTCGGCTTGTATCCGGCGCAGAGCGGCAGCGTGCGCTACGGCGACGCGCCGGTCGACGAGATCGGCTGGGATCGCGTGCGCGACCATGTCGGCGTGGTGCTGCAGCAGCCGGTGCTGTTCAACGATACGGTGCGGGCCAACTTGACCATGGGCCGCGAGCAGCCCGACGCCGAGTTGTGGCAGGCCTTGGCGATCGCCCAATTGAAAGAAGTGGTGGAGGCGCTGCCGAAGGGCCTGGACACCGTGGTCGGCCGCCAGGGTGTGCGCCTGTCCGGCGGCCAGCGCCAGCGCTTGGCCGTCGCCCGCATGGTGTTGTCGGCACCGCAGGTGGTGATCCTGGACGAGGCGACCTCGGCCCTCGACGCCGAGACCGAGCGCCACCTGCACCAAGCCCTGGCCGGCTTCCTGGCCGGCCGCACCACGCTGATCATCGCCCATCGGCTGTCGGCGGTGCGCCAGGCCGACCGCATCCTGGTGTTCGAGAACGGCCGGGTGGTGGAGGAGGGCAGTCACGACAGCCTGATGCAGCGCGGCGGCCTCTATCGCAAGCTATACAGCCACGCTTGACGGTTTCACGTGAAACAACGCTGGGGTAAACGGTGGACAAGGTAAGCGACAACCCGGTTCAATGGCGGCTATGAAGCGAATCTTCTCCCTCATGGACCGGCTTAGCACCCAGCAGGTGATCGCCATCGGCTTCCTGCTGGTATTGGTGCTGATGGGCCTGCTGATCGGTGGCGCCCTGTCGCGCATGATCGCGATCAAGGATCGCATGCAAGGCATCGTCGAACAGGGCAACGTCAAGCTGGAAAGCGTCTACCAAATGCGCAACTTGGCGCGCGAGCGCTACAACAGCCTGATGCAAATGACGGTGGCGACCGATCCGTTCGAACTGGACGAGGAATTCCTCCGTTTCAACCAGTTGGCCGCCGATTTCATAGTCGCGCGCGATGCCTTGTTCCAGGCCGGCATGTCCGAGGGCGAACGAACGGTCTGGCAGACCGCCCGACAGCTGGTTCGGCAAGACGAGGCCTTGCATGACCAAGTGCTGACCCTGAGTCAGCAGGGTCACCGGGGCGAGGCCCTGCAGCTGCTGATGCGCCAGGTACGGCCGATGGAGGCGCGGATCCTGGCCCAGTTCAATAGGCTGATCGAGATGCAGCGCGAGGCCAGCCGCCGGGCCATGATCGAGGCGGAGACCCAGTATCGCCGGGCCTTGGTCTTCATGGCGGGCCTGGCTTTGTTGGCCGTGCCGTTCAGTTTCTTCATCGCCCGCGCGGTCATCCGCCGCTCCCGGCACAGCGAGGCCGAGTTGGCCGAACAGAAGGAGCGGGCGCTGGCGGTGGCCGACCAGTTGTCTTGGGCGGCCAGCCACGACGGCCTGACCGGCCTCTCCAGCCGCCTCGTATTCGAGCGGCAGCTGGCCGAACTGATCCAGGACGCACGGCTGCGCGGCAGCCATCACGTCCTGCTCTATGTCGATCTCGACCAGTTCAAGGTGGTCAACGATACTTGCGGCCACGTCGCCGGCGACGAACTGCTCAAGCAAATCGCGCTGCTGATGCCGCGCCACGTCCGTAGCGGCGACACCGTGGCCCGCCTGGGCGGCGACGAATTCGGCCTGCTGCTGGCCAGCTGCCCGCTGGCCAAGGCGATCGAGATCGCCGAGGCCCTGCGCGCCGACCTAAACGGCTTCCGCTTCGCCTGGCAAGACAAGCTGTTCCATATCGGCGCCAGCGTCGGCCTGGCCGAGATCAGCCAGGACGGCCGGGATCTGGCCGAGGTCCTCAGCGCGGCGGATACCGCCTGCTATCTGGCCAAGGAGAAAGGGCGCAACCGGGTCTGGGTCTATCAGGCGGACGATGCCGAGACCCAGCAGCGTCAGGGCGAGATGCAGTGGCTGCCGAGGTTGAGCCAGGCCTTGAAGGACGAGCGTTTCGAACTGCATTTCCAGAATATCCTGCCGGTTGCCGACCGCCAGGCCGGCCCCGCTCTGTGCGAGGTACTGGTGCGCATGCGCGACGAGGCTGGGATGATCGTGCCGCCGATGGCCTTTATCCCGGCGGCCGAACGCTACGGCCTGATCCAGACCCTGGACCGTTGGGTGGTGCAGGAGGCCCTGCATTGGGTGGCCGGCCATGCCGGGAAGGTCTGCACGACGCTGATGGTCAATGTCTCGGCGCCGAGCATGGCCGACGAGTCCTTCCTCGATTTTGTCGTGGGTCGGATCGACGCGGCCGGCATCGCGCCGGAGCGGATCGGCTTCGAGATCACCGAAACGGCGGCGGTGTCCAACCTGGCCCGAGCCACCCGCTTCATCCAAGTCTTGCGCGGCATGGGTTGCCAGGTGGCGCTGGACGATTTCGGCAGCGGCATGGCCTCGTTCGCCTATTTGAAGAACTTGCCGGTCAGTCTGATCAAGATCGACGGCAGCTTCGTCGCCGACATGATCGACGACCCGCTCGACTTCGTCATCGTCGAATCGACCTGCCGCATCGCCAAGCAGATGGGCCTGCGCGTGGTCGCGGAACATGTCACCTGCGAACAGGCCATGGCCAGCCTGCTCGATATGGGCGCGGATTACGCCCAGGGCTACTTGCTGCACCACCCCGAACCGCTCGCCGCTTGAACGGCCTCCGGCGCCGGTCGGCGCAAGTTTCACGTGAAACCATAAGGTGTTTGCCGTATGATTGGCGGCCTTTCAGCGGCTTTGGTTTGCGGTAAGCAAATGATTTTTAATGAAACGGAGCGCGGGGCGTAGCCGTGTCCTTCTCCTTTCCCGACCGATTTGATGTGATCGTGGTCGGTGGCGGCCATGCCGGCACCGAGGCCGCGCTCGCCTGCGCCCGCATGGGCGTGCACACCCTGCTGCTGACGCACAACATCGAGACCCTGGGCGCGATGTCGTGCAACCCGTCGATCGGCGGCATCGGCAAGGGCCACCTGGTGCGCGAGGTCGACGCCCTGGGCGGCGCCATGGCCATCGCCACCGACGAGGCCGGCATCCAGTTCCGCACCCTGAACTCGTCCAAGGGCCCGGCCGTGCGCGCCACCCGCGCCCAGGCCGACCGCGTGCTGTACAAGCAGGCGATCCGCGGCCGGCTGGAAAACCAGGCCAATCTCACCCTGTTCCAGCAGGCGGTCGACGACCTGCTGCTCGAAGGCGACCGGGTGGTCGGGGTGAAGACCCAGCTCGGCATCGTCTTCCGCGCCCGCGCCGTGGTGCTCACCGCCGGCACCTTCCTCGCCGGCCTGGTCCACGTTGGCCTTTCGAACTTCCAGGCCGGGCGCATGGGCGATCCGCCGGCGGTGTCGCTGGCCGCGCGCCTGCGCGAACTGCAGTTGCCGGCCGGCCGCTTGAAGACCGGCACGCCGCCGCGGCTGGATGCGCGCAGCATCGATTTCTCGGTCATGCAGGTGCAGCCGGGCGACGACCCGGAGCCGGTGTTCTCCTTCCTCGGCAGCCGGGCCATGCACCCGCAGCAGTTGCCGTGCTGGATCGCCAACACCAACGAACGCACCCACGCGATCATCCGCGCCGGGCTCGACCGCTCGCCCATGTACACCGGGGTGATCGAGGGCGTCGGTCCGCGCTACTGCCCGTCGATCGAGGACAAGATCCACCGCTTCGCCGACAAGGCCTCGCATCAGGTCTTCCTCGAGCCGGAAGGCCTTTCCACCCACGAGATCTACCCGAACGGCATCTCCACCTCGCTGCCGTTCGACGTGCAATTGGACTTGGTCCGCTCGATCCGTGGCCTGGAACGCGCCCACATCCTGCGCCCGGGCTATGCCATCGAATACGACTACTACGACCCACGCGGGCTGAAGCCCAGCCTGGAGACCCAGGCCATCGCCGGTCTGTTCTTCGCCGGCCAGATCAACGGCACCACCGGCTACGAAGAGGCGGCGGCGCAGGGCCTGCTGGCCGGCCTCAACGCCGGTTTGCAGGTGCAGGGCAAAGACGCCTGGTGGCCGCGCCGGGACGAGGCCTACCTCGGCGTGTTGGTCGACGACCTGATCACCCGCGGCGTGGCCGAGCCCTATCGCATGTTCACCAGCCGGGCCGAATATCGCCTCAGCTTGCGCGAGGACAACGCCGACCTGCGCCTGACCGAGGCCGGCCGGAGGCTGGGCCTGGTCGACGACGCCCGCTGGGCGCGGTTCGAGGCCAAGCGCGAGGCCATCGCCCGCGAGGCCGAGCGGCTGAAAGCGACCTGGGTGAATCCGAACATCCTGGCCGAGGCCGAGGCGGTGCGGGTGTTGGGCAAGGCGATCGACCATGAGTATGCCTTGTTCGACCTCCTGCGCCGGCCCGAGGTGTCTTACGACAGCCTGTTGACCCTGCCCAATGCCGGCGAGGCCGTGCAGGACGCCGAGGTGCGCGAGCAGGTCGAGATCCAGGCCAAGTACGCCGGCTACATCGAGCGCCAGCGCGACGAGATCGAGCGCCACCGTCATTACGAGGAGCAGCGCTTGCCGGCGGACTTCGACTACATGCCGTTGACCGGGCTGTCGATCGAGGTGCGGCAGAAGCTCAATCAGCAGCGGCCGGCCACCGTGGGCCAGGCCGCGCGCATCCAGGGCGTGACCCCGGCCGCGATCTCGGTGCTGCTGGTCTATCTCAAGCGCGGCGAATTGCTGGACAAGAAGCGCGCATGAACCTGACACAAGCTTTTTCCACCGCACTGGCCGAGATGGGGCTCGAGCTGGATGCCGCGACCCAGGCCCGGCAGCTCGACTATCTCGCGCTGCTGGCGAAATGGAACAAGACCTACAACTTGACCGCGATCCACGAGCCGGAACGGATGTTGACCCACCATCTGCTCGACAGCCTGGCCTTGCTGCCGCATATCACCGCGCCGCGTCTACTCGATGTCGGCAGCGGCGGCGGCCTGCCCGGCATCCCGCTGGCGATCGCCCGGCCGGCCTTGCAAGTGACCGTGCTCGATGCCAATCACAAGAAGGCGGCCTTCATGCAACAGGCCGTGATCGACTTGCAGTTGGCCAATATCGAAGTGGTGTGCGACCGCTCCGAGGCCTATCGGCCGGCCAACCCGTTCCCGCAGATCGTTTGCCGCGCTTTCAGCGATTTGAACGAGTTCGTCCGGGCCACGCGCCACGCCTTGGCAGCGAACGGCGAGTGGCTGGCGATGAAGGGCGTCTATCCGAACGAGGAGATCGCTCAGTTGAAAGGGGCGCGGCTCAAACGCGATGTCGTCTTGCATGTGCCCGGCCTGGAGGCGGAACGCCATTTGATCGTGCTGCAAGCAGAGGAGGAGACCGCCTGATGGCGCGCATCTTTG
>JAJZTV010000089.1 GCA_021847385.1 Pseudomonadota bacterium
TCCGCGCCTCCAGCATCCAGGGCATCATGAAGCGGATCAAGGCCAAGGGCATCGAGGTCATCGTCTACGAGCCGGTGCTGCACGAGGCCGAGTTCTATCACTCGCGCGTGGTCAACGACCTGGCCGAGTTCAAGCGGCAGTCCGACGTGATCGTCGCCAACCGAATCACCGACGAGATTCGCGATGTGGTCGGCAAGATTTATAGCCGCGATCTGTTCGGCCAGGATTAAACGCCATGTACAAGACCATTGAGGAATTCGTCGGCAACACCCCGCTGGTGCGCCTGAAGAAGCTGCCGGGCGAGACCTCGAACATCGTGCTGGTCAAGCTGGAAGGCAACAACCCGGCCGGTTCGGTGAAGGATAGACCGGCGCTGTCCATGATCATGAAGGCCGAGGCGCGTGGGACGATCAAGCCGGGCGATACCCTGATCGAGGCCACCAGCGGCAATACCGGCATCGCCTTGGCCATGGCCGCCGCGATTCGCGGCTACAAGATGGTGCTGATCATGCCCGAGCATCTGTCGATCGAGCGGCGGCAGACCATGCGCGCCTATGGCGCCGAGATCGCTCTGACGCCGAAAGAAGGCGGCATGGAGGCGGCGCGCGACCTGGCCGACCGGATGGTGGCCGAGGGCCGCGGCGTCATGCTCGACCAGTTCTCCAACCCCGACAATCCAATCGCCCACTACGAGGGCACCGGCCCCGAGATCTGGCGCGACACCGAAGGCAAGATCACCCACTTCGTCTCCAGCATGGGCACCACCGGCACCATCATGGGCTGCTCCATGTACCTGAAGGAGCAGAACTCCAAGATCCAGATCGTCGGCGTGCAGCCGGAAGAGGGTGCGCAAATACCCGGCATCCGCAAGTGGCCGGAGGCATACCTGCCCAGCATCTGCGACTTTTCGCGGGTGGATCGCATGATCTATGTCGGTCAGCAGGATGCCGAAGAGACCACGCGCCGTCTGGCCAAGGAAGAAGGCATCTTCGCCGGCATCTCCTCCGGCGGCGCCTTGTGGGCAGCGTTGCAATTGAGCAAGGAAGTGGAGAACGCGGTCATCGTCTCCATCGTCTGCGACCGCGGCGACCGCTACCTGTCGACCGGGGTGTTTCCGGCCTGATTGCTTATTGGAGCGAATCCGGCTCTAGTTTCTCGGCCTTCAACAATATGCTGGCGGTACGCCATGCCGTCAGCGCGGCATTGTTGTCGCCCATCACTTGCGCGGCCACGATGGCGCCATCCAGCAGTTGCGATAGCTGCGCCGCCAGCTGCTGCGCGCGCAGCTTCTTTAGTGGCTTCGCAACGATAGCCTGCAAGTAATCCTGAATTGCCTGCTTATGTGCAATCGCGATGCGATGCACCTCGTCATGGATGTCTGGGTATTCCGCCGCAGCATTGATGAACATGCAGCCGTTGAAGCTCGGTTCGTTCAGCCAGCGGTCATGCCAAGTGAAAACGGCCTGCAGTTTCTCGGTCGGTGGTTCGAAACCGTCGGCGAAGGCAAATAGCGAATCCCTGAAGCGCCGGTCGCGTTCTTTCAAAACGTCGAGAATCAATGACGTCTTGGTTGGGAAGTATTTGTACATCGTCATTTTTGCCACCCCTGATTCGGCGATGATTCTATCGATTCCGACGGCATGATAGCCATATGCTGCAAACAGCTTCATCGCAGTATTGAGGATGGTTATGTGTTTTTCTGACATGCCTTTACAGCTTAATTTTCAGAAAGAAGTAGACAACTAAGTTTACAGTAAAAAATAATTAATTAAATGAAAAATAACAATAAATAACACTTAACTCCTAATTTGTTGAAAGTATACAGACCTGTCTATATAGTTTCATTGGCGGCTAATGTGAGAGTTTAGCTAGCCTGAGCAACTTAACTAATTAAAGAGGGAAAAAAATGGAAAATGCAGTTCCTGGTGTAGTTACACCTGTATACGACTATATCGACGCGGCAAAACTGGCTAGCTTGCAACAGAAACACGCCTGGATTGTCGAACCTATTTATCGGGCTAGCGATCTCGTGTCGCAGACGCCGTTTTTCTCATGGTTAGAGGACATCAAGGATCCGAAGGAATTTAAACCGGCTGCTGTGCAGTTGTACTACCACTCGGCGACTTTCCCTAAGGTGATGGGATTGATGTTAGGCCTGACCGCCCTGTCGGAAAATCCCATGATGTCGTTCTATTCAAAGCACGCCTATGGTGAAGCCGACCATCACCAGATGTTGATGGAGTGGATGCTTCAGCACGGTTTGCTGCGTTCGGCGAGCGAGATCAAAGAAGTGATTCCCACGCTCGAGACGAATGCCTGCGTTAACTACGCCTATCAAATGGCAGTCGAGCAAGATCGCGACAAATGGTTGGTGGGCCTGAATAGCGGAATTGAGCGTTGTTCGAATGCCTTCTTTAAAATGGTGGCCCCAAAAATGCATCAAGTCGGTGCGGGGGATGCCTACTTTGATGTGCACGTCGAGGCTGACGAACACCACAGTATTATGGGGCTCGAATATATCGATCCTCAAAGCCCGGATTCATTCCGTGGGCGCCAGTTAATCACCAAGGCATTGGAAGGAATCAGTTTGTGGGCCGGTATGTTGAATTCTTGGATCGGCATTGACCTTACACCCAAGTTCAATCTGGATGGCTCATTGGCTACGAAGAGTTCATCGCTGAACTAAGCGCGATGAGGGAGTACGGGTTGGTGATGTTCTATGAACCGTACTCCATCTTTCAAGAACCTCTAAGGACAATAGGAAATGATCATACTGAGCAAATTAATGCGCGGAGGCGGAGTTTGCCCGCCTCGTCCGGCGATAGATCACGTTGCTCTCTCCTGGCTGGGTGGTTTTATTGCCATTACTGCAGTGGCTTATCTGGCTGATACAACACATATGCCCCTTGTATTGGGCTCATTCGGTGCGAGTTGTGTCTTGATGTTCGGGTTTCCAGAGAGCCCATTTTCTCAGCCGAGGAATGTAATAGGCGGGCATGTTATTGCTTCTTTCGTCGGTTTGGTCTTCCTTGGGGCTTTTGGGGTGGAGTGGTGGAGCATGGCACTGGCTGCCGCTACTGCCATTGGTGCAATGCAGCTGACGCGCACGGTTCATCCTCCAGCCGGCTCTAACCCCGTTATCGTGATGCTTACAGCCCCATCTTGGCAGTTCCTGCTGACACCTACTTTGCTAGGGGCTTGTATCTTGGTCATAGTGGCCTTGATATTTAACAACATGCCGAGCAAGCGCAATTACCCTATGTATTGGTATTAGGATCGCATGGCCCACGGTCACTGCTGACCGCGATAGAGCAGAAACACGCAGGGCCGCCGTTCGATCTCCGGCAGATCGCCACGCCAATCTGAAACGCGGCGGCTGAGCACCAGCTCGCTGTCCAGCGTCAGGTCGCAGGCCACGCACAGCCAGGTGTCGTCGCGGCAACTGCCGAGGATGCCTTCCAGCATCGCCGTATTGCGATACGGCGTCTCGATGAAGGCCTGGGCCGCGTCGTCCTTTTCCGCCCGCTTCTCCAGGTCGCGCAGGGCCTTCTGCCGCTCCTCCGGTTTGGCCGGCATATAGCCGTGAAAGGCGAAGCGCTGGCCGACCAGGCCGGAGCCCATCAGCGCGAGCAGGATGGAGGAGGGGCCGACCAGCGGTTTGACCCGGATGCCGTGTCGGTGGGCGAGGCGGACGAGATCTGCGCCGGGGTCGGCCACGGCCGGGCAACCGGCCTCGGAGATCAGGCCGACGTCCTGGCCTTCAAGCAGCGGCGCGAGCAGGGCTTTGAGTTCCGCCGGCTTGGTGTGTTCGTTCAGTTCCAGCAGGGTGAGTTGCTGGATCGGCAGCGCGGTGCCGACCTGCTTCAGAAAGGCGCGCGCGGTCTTGGGGTGTTCGACCACAAAGGTGGCCAGATTGGCCGCGATGAGCCGAGTTGCCTCTGGCAGGACGACATCCAGTTCAGTCGCACCGAGTGGAGTAGGAATGAGGTACAGCGTGCCTTTGGGGTTTTCACGCCTCACGCCTGACACCTCACTCCTCACTGCCATAGGTCAGCACGTCCAGGCCCTCGTTGGCCAGCATCTCGGTCAGCCGGATCAGCGGCAGGCCGACCAGGGCGGTCGGGTCTTCGGTCTCGAACCGCGCGATCAGCGCGATGCCGAGCGACTCGCTCTTGGCGCTGCCACAGCAGTTGTAGGGCTGGTCCTTCTGCAGATAGGCCTCGATCTGGGCGTCGGTGTAATTGCGCATCACCAGGCGCACCGGCACGTTGGCGGTCTGCACCCGGCCGGTTTTGGCGTTGAGCAGGGTCAGCGCGGTGTGGAACTCCATGGCCTTGCCGCGCATGCGCTGGAGTTGCGCCACCGCCTTGTCGTGGCTGCCCGGCTTGCCCAGTTGCTCGCCTTCCAGCAGCGCGACCTGGTCCGAGCCGATGATCAGCGCGTCGGGGTATCGCGCGGCCACGGCCTGGGCCTTCAGCAGCGACAGGCGCTGGGCGGTATCGTCCGGCTGCTCGCCGGGCAGCGGCGTCTCATCGACCTCTGGCGCAGCCACCTCGAACGGCACGCCCAGGCGGACTAGCAGTTCGCGGCGGAAGGGGGAGGTGGAGGCGAGGACGAGGGTCATGGTTAGTTAGTTGCCACAGGCATTTGAGTACAGTCGATCAAATTCGGCATTGAGCATTTCTTTGGTTATACCGATTGCCTCACAAAAGGCCCCACATAATGCCATGGCTACAGTGTCCGCTTCGGAAAGCGTAGCTTGCATTTCCTCCAACTCGCTAATCATTTGGCTTCGGCCATCTGGAGTAAGAAAGTCAATCGCACGATCTCGGAAGAAATGATGAACAAGGAAGTTGCGTGCCTCAAGTGCCGCATTGATTTTCTTGGTGGCGCCTTCATCAAATTTGAAAGTTTTTTTCGTTCTGTTGAGCAGGCCGCCTAGAGTCTTTTGGCGTAGTTCACTCTCAAGAGACTCTAGGTTTTCAAGAGTAATTTTGATGTTCGATGCACGTTCATACAGCATTAAAGCGTTTGTCAGAGACATCTCAAAACACTGTGCCCAGTAGAGGGCAAGGCCAGCGTATGCGTACACGTCTTTGTGCTGCTCATCATTGGATGGCGGAGATGATGTCTGCACAATTTTGACGCTATGTACGCCGGCAATTACTCCGGCTGAATCTCAACCAACACCTGATCCGGCGTCACCGCCTCGCCCTTGGCGACGTGGATGGCGACCACGGTGCCGGACACCGGGGCCTGGATCTCGTTTTCCATCTTCATCGCCTCGATCACCAGCACGCCGTCGCCGGCGTCGACTTTCTGGCCGGTCTTGACCAGGACGTCGACGATGGTGCCGGGCATGGCGGTGGTGACGTGGCCGGGGCGCGAGGGCTTGGGCCGGTCCTTGGCGGTGCCGGCCTGGGCCTTCTTGTTGTTCTTGCGTGCGGCGCCGGCGGCGGGGCCGACCTCGATCTCGTCCAGGGTCTCGATCAGCACTTCTTCCGGCACGCCGTCGACGTGGACGTAGAACGGGCGCTCGGCCTCGGCGCCGTGGCCGGTGCCGGTGATGCGGATGTGGTAGGTCTCGCCGTGCAGGGTGACCTTGAACTCGTTGGGCGCGAACTGGCTGTCGCCGGTCGGGGCGTTCTTGGCCTCGATCGGCAGCAGGACCTCGGGTGCCAGCGTGCCGGCGGCGCGCTCTTGCAGGAAGGTGCGGCCGAGGTCGGGGAACATGGCGTAGGTGAGCACGTCCTCGTCCGACTTGGCCAGGCCTTCGGCCTCGGTGCGCAGCTTGTCCAGCTCGTCGCTGAGCAGGTCGGCCGGGCGGCAGGCGATGACCTCCTGGTTGCCGACGGCGTGTTTCTTCACTTCTTCGTTGACCTGGCCGGGCGCGGCGCCGTAGCGGCCGAGCAGGTAGTTCTTGACCTCGTTGGTCACCGATTTGTAGCGCTCGCCGGTGAGCACGTTGAGCACGGCCTGGGTGCCGACGATCTGCGAGGTGGGGGTGACCAGCGGCGGGAAGCCGAGGTCTTCGCGCACCCGGGGAATCTCGGCGAAGACGTCGTCCATGCGGTTGAGCGCGCCCTGTTCCTTCAACTGGTTGGACAGGTTGGAGATCATGCCACCGGGTATCTGCGAGGTGAGGATGCGGGTGTCGACGTTGTTCGAGTCCATCTCGAACTGCCAGTATTTCTTGCGCACCTCGCGGAAGTAGGCGGCGATCTCTTGCAGCTTGCCGAGGTCGAGCCCGGTGTCGTACTCGCTGCCCTGGAAGGCGGCGACCAGGCTCTCGGTGGTGGGGTGGCTGGCGCCCTCGGAGAAGGCGGACAGGCAGGTGTCGATCATCGTGGCGCCGGCCTCGACCCCCTTCATGTGCACCATGCTGGCC
Source organism: Pseudomonadota bacterium (assembly GCA_021847385.1). Taxonomy (GTDB): domain Bacteria; phylum Pseudomonadota; class Gammaproteobacteria; order Burkholderiales; family Thiobacillaceae; genus Sulfuritortus. Next base: position 6,389 of record JAJZTV010000089.1, read on the forward strand.
AGGCCCGAGGTGGCGTGGCTGTGCAGGTGGATGGGGAGGTTGATCGCGGCCTTCAGCGCCTTGACCAGCTCGACCGTGCTGTAGGGCGTGAGCAGGCCGGCCATGTCCTTGATCGCCAGGGTGTCGCAGCCCATGGCCTCCAGCTCCTTGGCCATGGCGACGAAGTAGGCGGTGTCGTGCACCGGGCTGGTGGTGTAGGAGATGGCGCCCTCGGCGTGCTTGCCGGCGGCCTTCACCGCCGCGACCGACACGCGCATATTGCGCACGTCGTTCATCGCGTCGAACACGCGGAACACGTCGACGCCGTTGTCGGCGCACTTTTGCACGAAGGCGCGCACCACGTCGTCCGGGTAATGCCGATAGCCGAGCAGGTTCTGGCCTCTGAGCAGCATCTGGATGCGCGAGTTGGGCAGGGCGCGGCGCAGCTTGCGCAGGCGCTCCCACGGGTCTTCCTTCAGGAAACGGACGCAGGCGTCGAAGGTGGCGCCACCCCAGGCCTCGAGCGACCAGTAGCCTACGCTGTCGAGCTGGCCGCAGATCGGCAGCATGTCGTCGGTGCGCATGCGGGTCGCGATCAGGGATTGATGGCCGTCGCGCAGGACCAGTTCGGTGATGTGTACTTTCGCCATGGGTCGTTACCTGTTACATGCCAAGGTGAGCGGCAATCGCTGCAGAAATGGTGGCCGCCACCAGCTCCGGCGGCGGTTTGACGGAATACCCGGTCAGTTCCGGGTGCGCCTCGACAAAGCCGGTGTTGAAGCGGCCGCTGCGGAACTCCGGGTTTTTCAGAATTTCTTGGTAATAGGGGATGGTGGTCTTCACGCCGTAGACCACCATGTCGTCCAGCGCTCGGCGGCCGCGCTCGATCACGCTCTCCCAGTTCAGGTTCCACACCGTGAGCTTGGCGCACATCGAATCGAAGTAGGGCGGGATGACATAGCCGGTATACATCGCGGCATCGGTGCGCACGCCGGGGCCGCCCGGCGCGTAATAGCGGGTGACCCGGCCGAAGCTGGGCAGGAAGCTGTTCTTCGGGTCTTCGGCGTTGATGCGGAACTCCATGGCGAAGCCGTGGTGGCGGATGTCATCTTGCTTGTATTGCAGCGGCATGCCGTCGGCGATGCGGATCTGTTCCTGCACGATGTCGATGCCGGTGATCTGCTCGGTGATGGTGTGCTCGACCTGGAGCCGGGTATTCATCTCCATGAAGTAGAACTGGTTGTCCTGGTCGAGCAGGAACTCGACGGTGCCGGCATTGACGTAGCCCACGGCCTTGGCCGCGCGCACCGCCAGCTTGCCGATGTATTCGCGCTGGGCCTCGGTGAGCTGGGGCGAGGGGGCGATCTCGATCAGTTTCTGGTTGCGGCGCTGGATGGAGCAGTCGCGCTCGTAGAGGTGGATGGTGTTGCCGTGGCTGTCGCCGATGACCTGCACCTCGATGTGCTTGGGCGTGACCACGCATTTTTCGATGAACACCTCGGGCTTGCCGAAGGCCTTGCTCGCCTCGGACACCACGCGCTCGTAGTTCTTCAGCAGCTCGTCT
>JAJZTV010000090.1 GCA_021847385.1 Pseudomonadota bacterium
ATACGCAATCGCCTGCATTCCGAAGTCGTTCTCGTGCGGCAAGTCGCGGAATACATCGTCAATAGCGGTGGCAAGCGCCTGCGCCCCGCCCTCGTCGCCCTCGCAGCCAAGGCCTTGGGTTACTCCGGCCGGCAGCATTACGAACTCGCCGCCGTGGTCGAATTCATCCACACCGCCACCCTGCTGCACGACGATGTGGTCGATGCCTCCGATCTGCGCCGCGGCCGCGATACGGCCAATGCCCTGTTCGGCAACGCCGCCAGCGTGCTGGTCGGCGATTTTCTCTATTCGCGGGCATTCCAAATGATGGTGGCCGTGCAGGACATGCGGGTGATGGAGATTCTGTCGGATGCCACCAATGTGATCGCCGAAGGCGAGGTTCTACAGTTGATGAACTGTAACGACCCGGATATTTCGGTGGACGATTATCTCAAGGTCATCCGCTTCAAGACCGCCAAGCTGTTCGAGGCCGCCACGCAACTCGGTGCCGTGATCTCGAAAGCACCGCCGGAGGTCGAACAAGCCTTGGCCACCTATGGCATGCACTTGGGCACGGCCTTCCAATTGATCGACGACGTGCTGGACTATTCCGGCGACAGCGGCCAGACCGGCAAAAACGTCGGCGACGACCTGGCCGAAGGCAAGCCCACCCTGCCGCTACTCTATGCCATGAGCCATGGCACGGAGGATCAGGCCCAGCTCATCCGCACCGCTATCGAAAACGGCAACGCCGACCATTTCCAAGCCATTCTAGATATCATCCGTGCCACCGGCGCCTTGGACCACACCCGGCGCCAAGCCGAAGCCGAAGCACAAACCGCCCGCGCAGCAATTTCTATATTGCCGGATAGCGAATATAAACAAGCTCTGATAGAATTGTCGGCCTTCGCGGTCAACCGCGATCACTAGATCTGCAAAGATCGTCGGGGTGTAGCTTAGCCTGGTAGAGCGCCACGTTCGGGACGTGGAGGCCGGAGGTTCGAATCCTCTCACCCCGACCACCACATCCGCACTGGATGCACATCATCTTAGCCGCCATGCGGCGGCTCCCCTAAGACCGGTTATCTGACCTCATTGAAGTTCAGCGGTATCGTCATCTGATTGGATATCGGCTGACTCATCGAAGTCGGCACACTCACTCCTGCCGGCAGCGTACCCGCATCGATCGGCGCGGTGACCGTACCCTTGATCAGAAGTTGCGCCGTAGCCGGCAATTGCCCGGTTGCCGTCAACGGGATGGCCATTTCGAGCGTGCCGCCGCCGGTCGCGCCGTTACTCGACACGGAAGACCAATTGCCGACGAACTTCATGTTGTTCTGCGCGCTACTGCCGGTCAACACCCCGGAGAAACGTCCTGTCGCATCGACGCTGACCGAATAATTTACCGGCGGAATCGTATAGCCCGGTACCGTCTGTGGCACGGTATATTGCCCCGAGATCACCACCGGCGGGTCCATGCGTACCGCACCCTCGACCGTCCCGGTCAAGGTCACCCCGGTCTCGCTCGGCACCAGCGAGGCGATCAAGCGCCCCTCGGAAATGACATTGGTCGAAACATTCTGGTTGATGCTCAAGGCCGGGATGCTGATCGGGATGCTGATCGGCGTAGTTTGCGCGAGATCCAGGTCGAACCGGCCATTGGGCGGGAACTGAGAGCCCATTGAAATCGCCTGTTGCGGCAACACGATATCGAAGCTGACATCGTAAGGCGTGGCCTTACCGTTGGCATCGAATCCCGTGCCCTGAATCCTGCCCGTCCACTGCAAGCCACCTTTGTTGGTAAAGGTGATGGGGTGGGGCACTTTGTCCCGGTTATCGGCATAGGTGCCAGTCAGATTACCCGTCTTCACGTCGTAATCCGTATTGTAGGAAAACGACATGCCACTCGATGCGACGGTGCCACTGACCTGGGCGATCAGGTCGCCGGCATCGTTGTAGATGAACGAGAGATCGCCGGCGATGCCGGTGTTGCTCGGGGTCAGCGCGGTGACCTTGCCGGTCGCGTCGGTGATGGTGCCACTGATACTGGCCCCATGCAGCATACCCAGGCCGGGGTTCTTGCCCACCGTCTGTGCCGTACCGGTTTCCATCGTCATCGCGGTAATGGTGTGCGGCAAATCGAAGCTGCGCACCAACACACTCACCGGCCCGACATAGGCATATTTCTGCTCGCGTATCAGGCTATTGTTGTAATAGAACTTCAGGGTGTCGCTGGCCCATGCGATGCGATAGTCACCGCAATAATTATTACCCGATTGGCTGGCGCTGCTGACCGGCCTGACGTCATATCCGCCGCCGCTCAATACGATGGTATTGAGGCCCGAGTAATCCCAGCGCTGGGTAAAACCGAACTCTTGGGTGATGAGATATTGCTTACTGCCCGCTTTCCCGGTGAATGCCGGGTTCTTGCGGCCCAGGAAAATGTTGTTATAGCCATAGTGGGTCACCGGGAAGCAGCCGGTCCAAGACAAGGTGAAGGGCGGCTTGAATTCCGCCGCCGTCACCGCCTCGTCGTAGTCGACCCCCTGCCCGGAACTGGGTGTGGCGCTTGTACTGCCATACCAAATGTTATAGGGGTTGCCGTCCTTATCGACATCGGCCGTGTCGTAGCCCACGCTGTCGCCGATCGTCAGCGTCCCGCCTTGCATCGACGCCGACCCATATCTATTCCACTGAGATAGATCCAACAAATTGGTCGTCGCCGCTCCAGCCCCCGCTTGCCACAATGCGATAATCGAACTTCCCACTACCTTGGCGAGCCGTTTCATCTGTTCCTCCTGAACGAAGCCATAATCTCAAGACCTACTTATCTATTTATAGGCCTTAAAGAAAAAAATCTAGGCAAATAACGTACTACAATATTCAGCCTGCGGTATTAGACAAGCCTCATAGCCAGCGCTAAACGATATATCTACCATCAGGGCAGCCCGCCACCCAAGGTCCGCAAGAACTCGTTGCGCCACTGGGCATCTTGCTTGAAGCAACCGGTGAAGGCTTGGGTCACCACCCGCTCGTCGCCGCGGCGGTCTTCGCCCAATAACAAACAAAGCTGCTCGGCCTCGACCACACAAGCCGCCCCCCGCGCCTTGCCATGGGTCACCAAGGCCTCGGCGATGTCGCGTGTCATCCACTCTTGATAGGTGAAGCGATGGCCGATGGCATCAACCATGCGGGCAATGCGGCCGAAACCATGCAAGCGGCCGCCCGGCACATAGGCGACATGGGCAACACCGCGAAAAGGCACGAGGTGATGCGGGCACACGCCATGCACGGCAATGCCGCGCACCACCACCATATCGTCGCGCATATCCGAAAACCCCTCGCCCAAGGCTTCGCCCGGATCCATCTCATAACCACCGAGCAAGCGGCGCTGCCACAACTCGCGTACCCGTTGCGCAGTACGGCCGGTATGCACACTGTCCGGCTCGACTCCGCATGCCCTAAGCAAAGCCGTAATCGCCTGCTCGAAAGCGGCCGGGTCGAACTTGCCAATGCGCGGGATGCCCAAGCCATCCGGCATGGGCGCTGCCCCGCAGTCGTGATCGCAACAATCGGACATAACAGTCTCCGGGAAAACCTCGATTAAGCGATAGTAGCAGGGCGCGCCCTGTTGCTTACAGCTTGCCCATGGCCATCTCGTGGTTTAAGCGATTGACTGGCCACCGGGTCTTGCGCATGCTGTTGTAAGGTTTCGATCGAAGAATCGACGAACAATGATTAGAACGAGCCGCGAGGAGGCCAGCCATATGAATGCCATTTCACCGAGCGCCGGCTTTGTGAACGCCAGGCCACCGCGCCCAATCACGCAGCGTTTGGGCGACTGGTTGCGGACGATCCGCGTCCAAGTCGGTCTTGCCCTGAGCATGCTGTTCCTGCTGCTGGCGAGCAGCGTCGGCTTTACCCTGTACGAACTGGACCTACGTAAACACGACTATGAAATCTTGAACCTTGCCGGCCAATTGCGCGTTACCAGCCATGCCATGACCCAGCAGGCACGCAACTATCTCAAGGATACGCCCACCGACTATGAAGCCTACAATCGCGATCTGCGCCTGTTCTACGGCGACATCAAGAACAACGTCGCCCTCTATGACAAGATCGTCGATTCCTTCCAAGCGCGCCGCCTCGATAGCGAACTGACCGGCAAGCACGAAGCCATCTATTGCACCTGGGACAACCAGTCGAAATCGCAGCTTGCCCATACCGCCGGCATTTGGCGGCACTATCGGGCGGGGCTGTTCAAGGCCGTCGGCGACGATTTGACCCAACCGCGGCTCAACTATGCGGCCGAATTCATGGTGGCCAATGGCGATGAATTGATCGACGCCTCCAACAACCTTGCCATCGCCTTTCAAGCCATGATGGAAGGCAAACTCGCACTGATCAGCCTGTTCAATCAAATCGTGCTGGCCGTGGCTGGCGTGCTCATGCTGGGCTTGCTGGCACTGGTCTACGTCAATCTCGTCCGTCCTCTGCGCCAAGCCATTTCCGGCTTCGAGCGCGTCGCACGCGGCGATCTAGGCCATCAACTGCCCGTTCAAAGCGACAACGAAATCGGCCAAATGACCACGGCCTTCAATCGGCTGTCGGAACGCCTGCATGCCCTGTTCCAATTGACCGACCGGATCGGCCAAGGCAATACCCTGGACGACACCCTGCGCTTTGCCGCAGAGGAATTTCGCGGCTTTCTACCGGTCGATTGGGTCGGTCTGTTTTTCCAATCACCTGATGGCTCGCGCTGGGTACTGGAACGCCAACACGGCACCAACCAACAAAGGCTGCGCGAAGGAGCGGATTTCATCATCGGCAACGGCGAGATCAATCCCGACACCCCGTTGAACATTGCCCGACTGCGTCGCCACCACGAAGCCGATACCGGCGCCCTGCTCGCTGGCCTGCATCGACAAGGGTTTGGCTCGGCCACCCTGCTGCCGATAACCGGCTCGGCCAGGGCCAAGGCCTTGCTGGTTTTCGCCTCTCGCCAAGAAAACAGCTACACGTCCGAGCATGTCGAGTTTCTTTCCAATGTCGCCGGACAGCTCACCCATGCCTTGGACAAAACGGTTTTCTTGGAAAGCCTCGTCGTCGCGGCCATACAAGGACTGGCCAAACTGGCCGAAAGCCGCGATCCGGAAACCGGCGACCACCTTTTGCGCATGGCGCTTTATGCCGCCATCGTGACGGAAGAACTCGGCGAAAACAGCACCTACCGTGGCGAAATCAGCGCCGCCTACATCCGCGAGGTGTTCCAGTTCGCCCCCATGCACGACATCGGCAAGGTCGGCATCGCCGACCATATCCTGCTCAAGCCTGGCCGGCTCGACGAAGAACAGCGCCGCGACATGGAGCGCCACCCGGCCATCGGTGCCGAGGTCCTGCGGCGCTGCGAGGCCCAGGTTAACGGCCTGGGCTATAGCATCTTTCAAGTTGCCATCGAGATCGCCGAATGCCACCACGAAAAATTCAACGGTAACGGCTACCCAAGAGGGTTGAAAGGCGAAGACATCCCACTCTCGGCGCGCATCGTCGCCGTGGCCGATGTGTTCGATGCCTTGACCTCCAAACGCCCCTACAAGGAGGCTTGGCCGGTAGAGCGCGCCTTAGCCCTGCTCGACGAAGAGAGCGGCCATCACTTCGATCCCGAAGTAGTCGCCGCATTTCGCCGCGCCATGCCGCGCGTAATGGACATCTACAATCGACATAAGCACGTCTGAAAACAAAATGCCCGCGACTGGCGGGCAGTGTCATGGGGCCCGCTGGGCTCAGGCCATCAAGACGCCGACCGGATAGCCCATCTCGCGCAAGCGCCCGAAGGTCTCGTCCATTTTTTCGGTCCGCTCCCGATTGGAGCCAATCAGCACGACCGATATCTGCCGGCGCTTTTGCACATAGCGCAGCGTCTCTTCTTCCAAACTTCCTTCCGTACTGGTCAACCGGTAGTCGATCCCTGCGCCTTCCAGGGCCTGAAGGAACTTGCCAAGGGTATGCAGCGGCTCCTTCGGCGGCGAGATCATCAGAATATCCATGCGATGGGTGATCTGCCGGCACAGCTGTACCAGCGTAGAAAGGCTGTCCCGCCGCAGACGGTCGCCATCCAGCGCCAACAGCGCCACGCCATTGCCTAGCAATCTGCCGCCAGTCGCCGCATGCCCAGGCTTCGGTATTGCGCTTTGCGTCGAGTCAAGCATTGCACCCGGTTTCATCTTGAACTCCCTCACCACCTGACTGCGATACCGTGCACATCGTTATGCACCACCTCGGCTGATAATGCGTCGCATGCGGCGCCGGGCAACAGCCGTTGGAAATCGTCGATCTGGATCCCGGTGCTAACCGGGAAAGAAATGCCGCCATGTGTTTCCGTATGGCCTCGGATCGGCTCTATGCCTGCACCAAATTTGATTCAAGTTAGCAACAGGATATGGGCTGTCAATTAAGAATTTTTTACAATCAAATACTTATTCGATTACTCCGGGAGATCGACGAGGAAGAGCTGCAACAGTTCATTCAGAAAACGGCGGCCGAGCAGGGTCGGTGCAATGCGTTGCGCATCGCAAACAATCAGCTCACGCGCCTTGGCAGCGCTCAAAGCCCGTTCTACCTCGCTCAACGGCAACCCTGTGCGCTGCTGAAATAGCCGCACATCGAAGCCTTCATTCAGCCGCAAGGCATTCATCATGAACTCGAACGGCAGTTCGGCCGAGGCGATCTGCCGTTGTTCCGTGACCGCCTCGGCCCGCCCCGCCTTGGACAAATAATCGTTCGGGTGTTTGGTTCTGGCCTGGCGCACGATCCGGTCATGGAACGACAGCTTGGAATGGCCGCCGGCACCGATGCCCAGGTAGTCGCCGAATTGCCAGTAATTCAGGTTATGCCGGCACTCGCTGCCAGGCCGGGCGAAGGCCGAGGTCTCATAGTGCCGATAGCCCGCCTCGCCCAACAAGGCCTCGACGCGTTCCTGCATATCGGCCGCCACCTCGTCGTCCGGCAGGCTCGGCGGGTTCGCGGCGAAGGCGGTGTTGGGTTCGAGGGTCAAGTGATAGGCCGACAGATGTGGCGGCCCCAGCGTAATGGCTTGGCGCAGATCGGCCTCGGCCTGCGCCACATCCTGCCCCGGCAGGGCATACATCAAGTCCAGGTTGACGCTGTCGAACAGGCCCAGCGCCGCCTCGGCCGCGCGGATCGCCTCGGCCGCCGAGTGGATGCGACCCAGGGCGCGCAGATGCGCGTCATTGAAACTCTGAATCCCCAACGACAGCCGATTCACCCCGGCCGCACGAAAACCCTGAAAGCGCGCGCGCTCGAAGGTACCCGGGTTGGCCTCCAACGTGACCTCGGCCAGGGGATTCAGCCGAGTCAGCGTGCGTACCCGGGTCAGGATGGTGTCGATCGCCTCGGGCGAGAACAGGCTGGGCGTGCCGCCGCCGAAGAACACCGCCTCAATGCTGCGGCCCCAGATCGCCGGCAGGGCAAATTCCAGGTCGCGGGTCAGCGCCTCGACATAGGCCGCCTCGGGCAGGCCATCGCGCTGGGCGTGCGAATTGAAGTCGCAATAGGGACACTTGCGCACGCACCACGGGATGTGGATGTAGAGGGTGAGCGGCGGCGGCACGGCGAGGCCACCGGGCATCTGAACAGCGAATTCAACCAAGCTGCTTCAACTTCTCCACCAGGGTACGCAGGGCCTGGCCGCGATGGCTGATCGCATTCTTCTCGTCTTGCGGCAATTCGGCCCCGGTCTTGCCCAGGGCCGGCACCAGGAAATAGGGGTCGTAGCCGAAGCCGCCGGCACCGCGCGGGCTGTCGACGATCTCGCCGTGCCAGGCGCCCTCGGCGATGAT
>JAJZTV010000091.1 GCA_021847385.1 Pseudomonadota bacterium
CGATTGGTGCCAGATGCGCTATGGCGTGGACCTCGACCCGGCCACCCAGGTCTTGCCGGTCAACGGCAGCCGCGAGGCCCTGTTCGCCTTCGCCCAGGCGGCGATCGACCAGACCAAACACGTCAAACGCATTCTCAGCCCCAACCCTTTCTATCAAATCTACGAGGGCGCGGCGATCCTGGCCGGGGCCAAACCTTATTTCCTGAACACCACGCCGGAAAACGGCTACCGCATGGACTTCAGCCAGGTGCCGGAGGATATGTGGGACACGGTGCAGATGGCCTATGTCTGCTCGCCCGGCAACCCGACCGGCAAGGTGATGGCGCTCGACGACTGGCGCGAGCTGTTCGCCCTGGCCGATGCCCACGACTTCATCATCGCCGCCGACGAGTGCTATTCGGAAATCTATTTCAACGAGGGCGAACCGCCGCTCGGCGCCTTGACCGCCGCCAAGCAACTGGGCCGCGATTTCTCGCGCCTGGTGGTGTTCAACAGCCTGTCCAAGCGCTCCAACGTGCCCGGCCTGCGCTCGGGCTTCGTCGCCGGCGACGCCGAGGCGATCAAGCAGTTTCTGCTCTACCGCACCTATCACGGCAGCGCGATGAACCCGGCCATCCAGGCCGCCTCCAGCGCCGCCTGGAAAGACGAAGGCCACGTGATCGAGAATCGCCGGCAATATCGCGAAAAGTTCGCCGCGGTCATGCCCATCCTCAAGGACAGCCTGGAATTCGACGCACCGGATGCGGCCTTCTACCTCTGGGCCAAGGTGCCTGGTGACGACGACACCGGCTTCGCCCGCGGCCTGTTCCAAAAAAAGCATGTCACCGTACTGCCCGGCTCTTACCTCGCGCGCGAGGCCAAGGGTGCCAATCCCGGCCAGGGCTTCGTCCGCATCGCCCTGGTCGACGGTCTTGAGCCATGCCAGGAAGCGGCCCAGCGCATCGTCGATTTCGTCAAAGAAGGTTGATCGTGCGCCGGCTACTCGTCCTGCTCGCTGTTCTGCTCTTTGCCTTGCCCAGCCAGGCCGGCCAAACCGAGGCCGAAAGCGCCCTGGCCAACATCCTGTTCGACGAGAACATGGAAAACTTTTTCTACACGTTGCACGACGACGGTTTCGTCGAAATCCTGTTCGGCCCGGCCGTACCGGAACAAGACTACATCCGCATCGTCGAACGCCTGCGCAAGCATCCGGACATCCCCGGCGTGCTGGCCGGTCGTGGCACGAAAAACTTCTGCGGAATCCCTAATTAATTTTCGACTTCGTTAACGCAAGGAACTGCCATGCAAGAACTACAAGCCATCATCGAAGAGGCCTTCGAGCGCCGCGCCGAGATCACCCCGCGCAACGTCGAGCCCAAGGTCAAGGACGCCGTGCTCTCCGTGATCGACCTCTTGGACATGGGCCAACTGCGCGTCGCCGAACGCACCGACGGCCAGAACTGGGTGACCCACCAGTGGATCAAGAAGGCCGTGCTGCTGTCCTTCCGCTTGGAGGACAACAGCTTCATCAAGGGCGGCTACACCAACTACTACGACAAGGTGCCCTCCAAGTTCGCCGACTTCAACTCCAAGGACTTCCGCGAAGGCGGCTTCCGCGTGGTGCCGCCGGCCGCCGTGCGCAAGGGCAGCTTCATCGGCAAGAACGTGGTGCTGATGCCGTCCTACGTCAACATCGGCGCCTATGTCGACGAGGGCGCCATGGTCGACACCTGGGCCACGGTCGGCTCCTGCGCCCAGATCGGCAAGAACGTGCACCTGTCCGGCGGCGTCGGCATCGGCGGCGTGCTCGAACCGGTACAGGCCAACCCCACCATCATCGGCGACAACTGCTTCATCGGCGCCCGCTCCGAAGTGGTCGAGGGCGTCATCGTCGAGGACAACTGCGTGATCTCCATGGGCGTCTATATCGGCCAATCGACCAAGATCTACGACCGCGAGACCGGCGAGGTCATGTACGGCCGCGTACCGGCCGGCTCGGTCGTGGTCAGCGGCAACCTGCCGTCCAAGGACGGTAGCTACAGCCTGTATTGCGCGGTGATCGTGAAGAAGGTGGACGAGAAGACCTTAGGCAAGGTCGGCATCAACGAACTGCTGCGCGGCATCTAAGCCGCCATTCCTTGAAGCCCTGGCGAACACACCTCGCCAGGGCTTTTGTTTTATTAGTAGCCGGCCGCCTTGGCCTGAACCAGCCAATCAGACACAGTGCCGTCGAGCGGATAGATATTCGCACCGTCGTAGTACCACACCTTCCGATCGTTGGCGGTGTAGGCCAAGGCCTTGCCGGAGGCGTTGTAGATCCGGGCGTGATAAGGCGCAATGCTGTCAGTCGAGCGTTCATTCCCCGCGGACTTGAACAGCGAGGGCACCGCAGCCTCGGCCCACATGAACACCCGGTCGGCCTCGTAGCCGGGCACATACTGGCTCACCCAATCCAGGTAGTTAGATACCTTGCTATAGACCCCATAACTCGTCGCGCAGGTGACACCGAAGCTGACCACGCCGACTTGCAGCCAATCCGAGTTTTGCGCATTGCGCACCACCAAGGGCCCGCCGCTGTCGCCCTGGCAGGTATCCAAAGGCGCGCTAGGGCTGCCGGCACAGAACATATTGTCGGTCAGGTTGCCATATACCCCCTGGCAGGCCGAGAAATTCGCCAACGGCAGGCTGACCTCGCGCAACTCGTCCGAACCCGCTGCCGCATCGACGATAGTGGTCGCGATATCGACGATGCCCAGACCCTTCGACTTGTAGGCGGCGACGATCTCCTGCACCGCGGTTGCGCTCAACCCCAGGCTATGCACGTTGTCGATGAGCTGGCTGTAGCCGACGCCCTTGGCCGGGTCGTTCCAGCCGTTGGCCAAGAGCATGGTGGTCGCGATGTCGACGTCGGCAACCCCTGCCGTGCTCGCTTCGTTGATGCAGCCCGCCAGGTCGTCCGAACATGAAGTTCTCAGGCCGTACTGCTTTTGCAAATAACCGCCCGGGGCAGCCAAACCACCCCGACCCACGGCCCTGAGCGGGACGCCATCGGCCACCGTATTAGCGGGTGGCGACAGTTTCACGACAGTGGCGGTGAGCGGCGAGGTCAATTCGATCAAGGCCACATCGTTGTCGTTGGGGCTCTTGTTATAGTCCGGATGCACGATGTAGCGCTTCGCCGTGCTTTGCTCGCCGGTGTTCGTTTCACTCAGGCGCTGCCGGCCGGCCGTCACCACCACGTCGCTCGGCTGCAAGCCGGCCGAGAAGCAATGCGCCGCCGTCAGCACCCAGTTCGGATGGATGACCGAGCCGCCGCATTGGCCATTGCCTGCGATGACGGTGACAAACCACGGGTAATTCTTGGCCTCTGCCGCCGTGCCGTTCACGATCGTGAAATCGTTGGCGTGCCCAGTAGAAATACCCAGCAAGGTAACGACTGCAAGCTTGATCAGCTTCATGTTCCATCCAATGTTGTTTCAATAACCACACGGCTGCTCGCGCAGCGCCACCTAAACCATATTGGCGAATTCAAAGCTCCAGCAACAGACGGGCCGGGTCTTCCAAGTCGTCTTTGATCGCCTTGAGAAAGCTCACCGCCTCGCGGCCATCGACGATGCGGTGGTCGTAGGTCAGCGCCACATACATCATGGGCCGGATCACCACCTGGCCGTGCTCGGCGATGGGCCGATCCTGGATCTTGTGCAGCCCCAAGACACCCGACTGCGGCGGGTTGACGATGGGGGTGGACAACAACGAGCCGAACACACCGCCATTGGAGAGGGTGAAGGTGCCACCCTCCAACTCTTCCAGCCCGAGTTCGAGGCTGTCGGCCCGGTGCGCGAAATCGACAATGGCCTGTTCGATCTCGGCGAAGCTTAGACGGTCGGCAGCGCGCAGTACCGGCACCACCAAGCCGCGCTCCGAGCTCACCGCAATGCCGATGTCATAGTAATCGTGGTGGACGATCTCATGGCCGTCGACATAGGCGTTGAGCGCCGGAAACTGCTTGAGCGCCTGGCAGACCGCCTTGACGAAAAAGGACATCAGACCGAGCTTGATGCCGTGTTCCTGCTCGAACCGCGCCTTGTATCGGCCGCGCAGTTCCTGCACCGGCTGCATGTTGATCTCGTTGAAGGTGGTCAGCAGCGCGGCGGTCTGCTGGGCCTCTTTCAGCCGCTCGGCGATGCGCTGGCGCAACCGGGTCATGGGTACCCGGCGTTCGGTTCGCTCGCCTGCCCCAGCGGCAGCAGGGGCACAAGGCGGACATTCGGCGGGCCAGGCCGAAGAGGCCGGTTCGGCTGGCTGTGGCACCTGTACGTCCGGTTCGGCCGGTCTCGCCTGAGGTGCAGGAGACTCAGGCTCAGGCGCCGCAACGGCGGCAGACGGAGCGGCCGGCCCGGGCACCGCCACCGCCTCGTCAGTCTCCAGGATGGCCAAGACCTGGCCGGCCTTGACCTCGGCCTCTTCCGCAACGCGCAATTCGGCCAGCACCCCGGAGGCCGGCGCGCTGATCTCCAGGATGACCTTATCGGTCTCCAAATCGGCGATGGTCTCGTCGCGCTTGACCGTCTCGCCAGCCTGCTTGCGCCAAGCCAGCAAGGTGCCGGTTTGCACGGATTCGGACAATTCGGGCGCCTTGATTTCGATGCGCATGGGCATGCACCGTCTATCGATGAATGGCAACGCGTTCGATTATAAAGCGCCGATAGAAGGCCACGTTGAATTGCACCGGCTACAGCAGGTGAACTATTTTCCGGCCTGTCCAATATTGCACACATTGCACCGCCCTCAGCCCATCATGGCGCTTGGCTCAAGAATTCAGCCTTTTGGCCGTTACAATATCGATGCACAATCCTTCACCTAGAGTTTCCGGTGGACTGCAGCTATCTGAGCATTCGAGGGGCATCGACCGAATACAACGATGCCAAACCGAACCGTTGACGCATGGTAGGAATCAAAATGGGATGCATGGACGAGGTTAAAGTGCGGAAAAACACATTCGGACAAGTTGCAATAGCAGCCCTGCTAGGCCTACTCGCGGCGCTCGGGACAAACAGCGCGAGCGCGGCCTACAGCTATAAGATGACGGTTGCCATCGCCATGCCCAAAGGTAGTGCGGGTGCCAGCCTCGCCACGACCCAGCCGACCAGCACCAAGTTCACCCCGTGCACGGCCGGTAAGCCGGATGCGGTGACCTTTACCGTCAGCTATGACGCCGGCAAAGTGGCCGGCACCGACCTCAAGGACGTCTATGTAATTCTGCGTTCCCCGTCGAGCGTCTTTTATCCGGATGGCATCCTATATACGTTGACTAAGAATACCCTCGGCGGTGGCATCACATTCACGGGCAGAGCCAATGCAGCCGCCTTGACCGCCGCCAAGGCAACCGACATCTACCTCAAGGTGGCAGACAATCCTGGCGTCGGTTCGATTACCGACACCCTCCTCGCCAGCTTCATCTCCGTCGACGGCGTGGTGACTGGCACTTGGCAGCTGATCGGGATCATTGCCGATAGCGCCACGGTCAATTTCGACGACCCCAATACCTGGGCAGCCTGGGATATTGCGACCGTAGTCTTTTCCCAACCCTGGACCGGCGCGACGGTGCGCCAGTGCCTATAGCCACCCTCCAAATCACTCCAGCAAAGACGGTGTGATGGCCTAAGCGGCCTTCTTGTCTGCGACAGCCGCGATGGGGAGCGTTGCATACCAGTGATCAAAAGCGGAATCGAGGCAATCGAATTGCTCGTTAAGCGCAATCCGCTTGCCAAGATATAGATGGCCAACCGCATAACGGCCATTGCTCAGCTTTGCAATGGCATGCTTGCTAGCGGCAAATTCAACGCAGCCAAGAATCAGTTTGACGTCCATGATGGCCTCGTTCGACAAGGATGAGGCGTGGATACTGGCAAACTTAGATAACAGGATTTTTACGGTTCGTTTAAGAGTTTTCCATGGTCGAAGCCAAAGGACAAAAGGGCCTCCACCGCAGGGTGAAGGCGTTCCTCACGTAGAGAAGAATTCCTTCACCTTGTCCATAAACCCCTTGGCTTTCGGGTTGTGCTTGCCCTCGTGCTCGTGGCTGATCGCATCGAACTCACGCAACAGTTCCTTCTGCCGCTCGGTCAGGTTGACCGGGGTCTCCACCACCACGTGACACAAGAGGTCGCCATGGCTTTCGCTGCGCACGCCTTTGATGCCCTTGCCGCGCAGACGGAAGACCTTGCCGGTCTGGGTTTCGGCCGGAATCTTGATGCTGGCCTGGCCATCCAGGGTCGGAATGGTGACTTCGCCGCCCAGGGCAGCCGTCGCGTAAGAAATCGGCATCTCACAATGCAGATCGTTATGGTCGCGCTGGAAGACCGGGTGCGCCTTGAGGTGGATCAGCACATACAGATCGCCCGGTGGGCCGCCGTTGATACCGGCCTCCCCCTCGCCTGACAGCCGAATCCGGTCGCCCTCGTTCACCCCGGCCGGGATATTGACCGAGAGGGTCTTGTGCTTCTTGATCCTACCGCTGCCATGGCAATGGCCGCAGGGATCGGTGATGACCCGGCCGCTGCCGTTGCAATGCGGGCAGGTCTGCTGGATGGAGAAGAAGCCCTGCTGCATGCGCACCTGACCATGGCCGCCGCAGGTCTGGCAGGTAACCGGCTCGCTACCCTTTTTCGCCCCGCTGCCATGGCAATGCTCGCATTCGCTCATCACCGGGATGCGGATCTTGGTCTCGGTGCCGCGTGCGGCCTCTTCCAGCGCGATCTCCAAGTTGTAGCGCAAGTCGGCGCCGCGATAGACCTGATTGCGCCGACCGCCGCCGCCACCGAAGATGTCGCCGAAGATGTCGGAGAAGGCGTCGGCGAAATTGCCATAACCTGCGCCGCCGGCCCCGGCCATGCTCGGGTCGACCCCGGCATGGCCGTACTGGTCGTAGGCCGCCCGTTTCTGCGGATCGGTCAGCACCTCGTAGGCCTCCTTGACCTCCTTGAAGTGCTCCTCGGCCTCGTGGTTACCCGGGTTGCGGTCCGGGTGGTACTTCATGGCCAGCTTGCGGTAGGCCTTCTTCAGTTCGTCTTCGGAGGCGCCTTTGGCGACGCCGAGCACTTCGTAGTAATCGCGTTTTGGCATGGCAGGGGTCGGGATTCAGGGGTCGGGATTCAGGGGTCGGGATTCAGGGGAGGGTTAGGAACAAGACCCAGCAGAAAAAAGAAAGCCGCGCGAAGCGCGACTTTCCCTGATCCCTGAATCCTGAATCCTGACCCCTTACTTGTCTTTCACCTCTTCGAACTCGGCGTCGACCACGTCCTCGTCGGCCTTGCCGCCGGCCGCGCCCGGCTGGGCACCGGCCTCGGCACCGCCCTGCTGGCCGTACATCTGCTCGGCCAGTTTGTGGCTGGCCTCGGCCAGGGCCTGGGTCTTGGCCTCGATCGCCTCCTTGTCGCTGCTGCGGATGGCCTCTTCGGCCTCTTTCACCGCAGCCTCGATCTTGGCCTTCTCATCGGCACCGACCTTGTCGCCATGCTCTTTCAGGGCCTTGTTCACCGAGTGGATCATGCTGTCGCACTGGTTGCGGGCGTTGGCCAGCTCGAAGGCCTTGTGGTCTTCGGCGGCATTGGCCTCGGCGTCCTGCACCATCTTCTTGATCTCATCCTCGGACAGGCCGGAGTTGGCCTTGATGGTGATCTTGGCCTCCTTGTTGGTCGCCTTGTCCTTGGCCGAGACATGCAGGATACCGTTGGCGTCGATGTCGAAGGTGACCTCGATCTGCGGCAGCCCGCGCGGCGCCGGCGGGATGTCGGACAAGTTGAACTGGCCCAGGCTCTTGTTGCCGGCCGACATCTCGCGCTCGCCC
>JAJZTV010000092.1 GCA_021847385.1 Pseudomonadota bacterium
GCCTGTCCATGGACATGCGGGCCAACGACCGTGCCTGGTTGAAGCTCAAGCTCGACACGCTGGCCAAGACAAGAGGCGACGACGCCTGCGCCATCGCCATGCCGCCCGAGGGCGAGGCCCGGCCGGTGCCCAGCATCGTCTCCGCCGTCGCCCAGATCGTGCGCTGGCACCTGGACGAACTGCACGCGCTCGACAGCGACGGCCCGACCCCGGTACTCGACGCGCTGTTCAGCCTGAAGGAACCCAAGACCGGCACCGACGGCACCCTGTCCTGGACCGTCGACGTGCTCAACCCCGCCAGCGGCGACGACTTCGTGCTCGGCCTGAAGGAGATCACGCTGCCCGACGGCGTCAACCGGCCCTACTCGGTCTGGCTCTCCGGCGAATACCCGCGCGCGCTCGACGGCCTATGTAAATCTTTGTCGCTCGATATGCGCGTGCTCGACCCCGCCTGGATCGGCATGAAACTACGCAAGCTCTTGGACTACCCGGAACCGCTCGGCGACTTCATGGCCAAGGTGCCCGGCTCGGAGAAGTCGCAGACCTGGCCCTCGACCGTGGCCTACGTCGCAAGACTCATCATCCACCGCTACGCCATGCTCGGCCTGCTCACCGAAGAAGGCTACCCGGTGAAACAGATGGGCATCCTGGAAACGCCGGAAACCACCGGCGAGCCGGTGCTCGGCATCCCGCTGATGAAAGGCAAGACCTGCAAGGAATGCGGCAACGACACCGTGATCCGCAAGGACGGCTGCGATTTCTGCACGGCCTGTGGGGCGGTGGGGGCGTGCGGGTGACCCACTAGAGCCAACAATTTTCTCTTTTATTTAATTCTAGGGCGCCTTTGAACCCAATAGCTCTTCCCATCATTGCTTGGAACAGGGCCACCCACCTCATTCGTGAAAGAAAGAGAATCGCGATCTTAGAAGACACAATACGTGCCATAAGATCAAATCACGATGCAGCCAAAAAATACGAACTCCCCCATTTTCAGCGGATATACAACGTTGGCTTATATGTGCTTCTTTTTGAGTATGACTTTGCCATATTGAAAAACGATGCGCTTTTTTCAATTAGGCGATGGAAAAAGAATTTCGTAGCGCGTCAAATGGCCGTCCTTCTTTTTGAAGCTGCGAATGACCTTCCTGAGCTACTTGGCAAAGATTTTCGTAAAAGCCTGGAAACGTTGCCATTATCAGAACTTGATTGGGAAAACCTAAACCGCTCAACAAAACAGATAAACAAATTCAGAAATGAGCATAGGGAATTTCTCAATGAACTTAGAAATTTCGTAGGAGCTCACCGCGACAATGACGCCATCAAACAACTAGAAATCATTGAGAAAGCCGATATTTTTAAGCTAATGGATATGGCTGGCCATTTCTACCTTGGCTTTGGCGAGCTTCTTCCAGTTGTTGCAAGAATCATTTCGTTACTAGGTGACCAAAGAACAATCCTAAAGCACATGGCCATGCGACATAGCAAATAACTAGCTAGCACAGGGTGCATTCATACATCAAAATCGGTGCACAAAGCGCATCTACAAAATCCCTCTCACCCGCCGCTTCGCGTCGACCTCTCCCGGAGGGAGAGGGTTGGGGTGAGGGCGATTTTCATCCTCCCTCTAGCGCTGCCGGTACTGCTGGCGCAACAGATGGGAAGCCTGTGGATTCACGCTTGCGCGAGAATGACGGCAGACTCGGTGCTGCGACATGCACCCGGTATAAAGCCACCACACCTAGCCAAGAACCGTTGCAAAACCACGACAACCGCACGCCCAAAAAGCAGGGCTACAGAAAACCCCGCCATTGCCGATATTGACTTTACGCGCGCAAGACACTTACTCTGGCGCGACAATAACGCCAATAATTCCCAGCTCAATAAACCCAGCGGAGGCAACAATGAAGAGATTATTAGCAGCCATATTGTTTTTTATCGCGGCGCCCGCCTTTGCGCAGCACGACCCGATTGCACAACTCAAAGCCGCCATCGCCGAATACCCCACCGGCAATCAATTCGCCGGTTACAGCATGAGCTGCATCAATGTCTTTGTCGTCGGCAAAGGTGGTATTTACGCCCCGTCCTCGGCACGCCAGTGTGTTGGCTATATGCTGACTAAGGCAGTGACCGATCAGCTGGTAAGCGAACTCGGATGGACGCCTGTCTATCGCACCAGCGCCATGGACATGGTGCAAGCCGGACCCGCGACCAGCAACGGCATTACCTACATGCTGGTTCATTACGACAAGTCCGGCAACGCCAGCGAGCTGACCTTGTTTAACGATACCTTGCCTTAAACCCAGCCTGATCAGGCCGATCATGCAGTGGGCTAGCGACCGCTAGCCCTCATTCATCTCCGCCACGATCCGCGTAGCTGGATAGTGGCAAAACGGCCACAAGGGCCAGGCTATACTTTTCCCCATGCCCACCCAGGTCATCGCCCTCATCTTCATTCTGCTCAGCGGCATCGCCATCGCCGACGACTGCCACCCCCTGCCCACTCCCGGCACCCCGCAATACCTCATCGGCTACGGCAGCCTGATGCAAGAAGCCTCGCGCCTGCGCACCGCGCCGAGTGCGAAGGAGGCTTGGCCGGTTCGCGTGACGGGCTTTCGCCGCGCCTGGATCGCCCAGGGTGCGCCGGTCGGCTTCAGCACCACCTTCCTCGGCGTCATGTCCAGCCCCGACTCAACGATGAATGCGGCGATCTTTCCATTGGCGAGCGATGCCGAGGTCACCAACATGGATGCGCGCGAAGACGGGTATTGCCGCGTGGCGGTGGCCGATAAACAGGTGGCCATGCTGAGCGGCCAGCTGCCAGCCGCGGGCGAGGTATGGCTCTATGTGAACCGGCCGCGCCGGGTGGCCGCACCGTCGGCGCGGTTTCCCATCGTGCAATCCTATGTCGATATCTTCGTCGGTGGTTGTTTGGCGATGGAACGGCAATACCAGCTGGCCGGCTTCGCCGAGGAATGCATCAGCAGTACCCATGGCTGGTCCAAACATTGGGTGAACGACCGCATTTATCCGCGGCGGCCGTTCATCTATCAGCCCGATGCGGCTGCCATCGACACGCTGCTGCAACACCGGCTGCCGGCCCTGTTCAAGGCCATTCGCATCGAATAAGCCGGCCACGCTTTTGTTAACGTTTCAACGCAAGACGTAACAAGCTGTTTCAGAACGCCCGCAAACCGGCTATTGCCGCCTACCATGCCCCTATGCGAATGAAACGGCAGGGAATGGGGGCTTTGTCGAATATTCCCTTGAATCGGCCGGCTTTATTTGCGATATTGGTCTGGCAGACACTGGCAAACTCACCGAAAGATGAGGACGCAAAGTCTCCGGTCTAAGGGCCTCTGGCCTACGATAGCGGGATTGCCTAGCAGCCCGCTCTCCATTTTCGCAATGTTTAGGAGAGTGACATGAACAAACGCATCAAACTCATCGGCGCCCTGTTGGCCGCCGGCCTGGTCTCCGCCACCGCCTTCGCTGCGGACAGCACGACGACGACCACGAGCACCGCCACGACCACGACCGGCACCACTGGCACGACGACGACCCCGACCACCCCGAAGCCGACCGCGATCAACAGCACCGACAAGTGTTCCGGCGGCGGCACCCGCACGCTGAGCGGCACGTGGGACACCACCACCGGCGCGATCGACACCACGACCACGCTGACTGCCTGCGTGTTGCGTAACGGCGAGACCCACAACGGCACCACCAGCCTGGTCGGCACCCTGCTGGCCACCAAGGGCGGCTTCACCATCGACGTCACCAGCAAGGTCGACACGACCATCGACCGCACCGACGGCTCCAAGCTCGCGCGCAAGTGCACGACCACCAAGAAGGGCAGCTACACCAACTCGACCCAGATCTTCGATGGCAGCAGCACCCGCACCGATTGCAGCCTGGTCGGGCAAGTACGCGAGCATGAGAACGTCGCCGAGAATCTGCTGCGCGACAGTATCTCTGAAGACGAAGATGGCGGTTTCAGCCGTGACCACCGCTTGCTGCCGAAAGAGAAGGACACCGACAACGAGGCCGACGACAACAAGCCCGCCACTCCGGCTCCCGCCGCCAAGCCCACCGCCCCGTCTCCTGAAAAGCCTGAGACCATGTAGCCTCAGGTCGATGAAACCACCCGATTCGGGCGCTTCGGCGCCCGTTTTTTATTGCGATGCGCTTAGCCACCGCGCACCGCTCAGCATGGCCAGGCTTAGAGTTCGCCGTTGGCACCGGCCTTCATGATGCTCTCGAGGATATCGCGCACCTCGATGGCCTTGGCCTTCATCTCCGGCGTCAGTTGCGCGGCGTTGATGATCATGTTGAGGTCCATCATCACCAGCCAGCCGCGGCCAGGCTCCTTGTCGTCTTCGACCAGCGCGATGCGGCACGGCAAGTAGGCGGCGAAATCGATGCTGTAGTCGACCATCTGCTTGGCGGTCAGCGCATCGCAGAACTGGTAGACGCCGATGCGCCGCGTCGGCTTGCCGGTCATGGCCTTGACCTGTTCGGACAGCGGCAGCTCGGCCACCAGTTTGATGTTCAAGGTGTTGGCCCGCAGCTTCATCGACTCCACCGCGTCGTCCAGACTGACGCCCTTGGCGATCTGCATCTTCACGACAGTCTGGCCGATCGACGGCAAGGCCATGCCGGCGTTGTTCTTCTGCGCTTGCGCCAGACCCGAGGCCAGCGACAAGACGCTGGCCGCCACGATCAACCATGTTTTTCCGTTCATTGACTTGCCCTTCCTTCTACGCGTATTGAGAGAAAGCGAAAATATTAGCGCATTCTTATATTGATGCCGACCCCGCCGGCCTATCTGCTCGGCATAGCAGGCCATCCCGGAAAGACAAGCATTCAGCGCCCGTATGCCTTGAAGCGCTCGATCACCTCGGCCATCTCGGCATCGGACAGCAAGACCGGCGCCCCCAGCAATGAAGCGCGCCAGAACTGCTCGCACAAGGCCTCGACTTCCAGCGCGATGTAGAGCGCCCGCTCGGCGCTGGCGCCGAAGGCCACCAGGCCATGGTTGGCCATCAGGCAGGCCTGTCGCTCCGTCAGCGCCGCCAGGACATGGTCGGACAGGGCCTGGGTGCCGAAGGTGGCATACTCGGCGCAATGGATATCCTTGCCGCCGGCCACAGCCACCATGTAGTGAAAGGGCGGGAGGCCGCGGCGCAGGCAAGACAGCGACACGGCGAAGGGTGAATGGGCATGGACCACGGCACCGGCTTCGGGCCGGTGCAAATAGATGTCGCGATGAAAGCGCCATTCGCTCGACGGCGGCAGATCGCCCTCGGCCTCGCCGTCGAACGGCAAGTAGACGATATCGTTCGGCTTCAAACCATCGGTCGCCAGCGCGCTCGGCGTGATCAGCATGCCGGCGCCGCAACGCACGCTGACGTTGCCCGAGCTGCCTTGGTTCAGCCCGCGCTCGACGCTGAGCCGCGCCGTATCTGCCACCAATTGCCGTAGATCGCTTTGATTCATGCCACCTGCTCCGGATAAAGGCCGGCCAAGCCCTGCGGCGTCGCGCTGCACACGCCGCGCTCGGTAATCAAACCGGCCACCAAGCGGGCCGGCGTCACATCGAAGGCCGGATTGAGCGCCGGGCTGCCATCGGGTGTGAGTTGCACCTCGACCACGTCGCCGTCGGGGCCACGGCCGGCGATCCGGCTGACCTCGCTGGCCGAACGTTGTTCGATGGGGATGCCAGCCCCACTGTGCAAACGAAAGTCGATGGTCGGCCCGGGCACGGCGACATAGAACGGCACCTTGTTGTCGTTCGCGGCCAGCGCCTTGAGGTAGGTGCCGATCTTGTTGGCGACATCGCCATTGGCCGCCACCCGGTCGGCGCCGACGATGATCAGATCGACCTCGCCTTTTTGCATCAGGTGGCCGGCCGCGTTGTCGGCGATCACCGTGTGCGGCACGCCGTGCTGGTTCAGCTCCCAGGCGGTCAACGCCGCGCCTTGATTGCGTGGCCGGGTCTCGCTGACCCAGACGTCGAGCGCGATGCCGGCGTCGAAGGCGGCGTAGACCGGCGCGATGGCGGTGCCCCAATCAACCGTGGCCAGCCAGCCGGCATTGCAGTGGGTCATGACGTTGACCGTGCCGCCCTTGCGCTGCTGGATGGCGCGGATGATCGCCAGGCCATGCCGGCCGATGGCCTGGTTCTGCGCCACGTCTTCCTCGCAGATCGCCGCCGCCTCGGCCCAGGCCGCCTCGCGCCGTTGGCTTGGCGACAGCGGCAAGAGCCTGGCGAGCATGCGCTCGACCGCCCAACGCAGATTCACCGCGGTGGGCCGGGTCTCGATCAAATCGGACGCCACTGCCGTAAGCGCGGCGTCGCCAGCATCGACATTGGCGGCCAAAGCCAAGCCATAGGCGGCGGTGGCGCCGATCAGCGGCGCGCCGCGCACGCGCATGACGCTGATCGCTTCGGCCGCTTCCTGCCAGGCGGCGAGCCGTTTCAACTCATAGCGATGGGGCAACCGGGTCTGGTCGATGATCTCGATGCCGGAACGATCGGGCAAGGCTTGGATGGTGCGGGTGGGAATGCCGTGGACGCGCATGATTTTTCCTCGTGATTCCGGCGAGGGTAAGGGCGGGCGGCCTTTACGGCAAGCGGGTACAATCGCGCCATGTTTTCCACAGCCCTGATTGCCGTCCTCCATCGCCTGCTGGCCGCACAGCCGGCGGCGCGTGCCATGCTGACGCGGCACGCCGGCAAGGTGTTCCGCTTGAACCTGATCGCGCCGGTCTTCACCGCGCAAATCGATGCCGATGGCAATGTGTTGGCCGCGCCGCAAGACGCCGCCATCGCCACCGAGCTCCGCCTCACCCCAGCCTTGCTCCTGCGCCTGCTGGCCGGGGAACGGCAGGCCTTGAGCGAGGCCCAGGCCGACGGCGACGGCCTGCTCGCCGCCGACATCCGCAACGCCTTCGCCGCGATCGACCTGGCCTTGGCCTTGCAGCCTTACCTGGGCGACATCCTGGCCGCCCGCGTGGTGGACGGCATGGCCGCCCTGCACGACTGGCAGGCCAAGGCGCAAGAAAGCACGGCCAAGTCCGTCTCCGAATACCTGGTGCACGAGACCGCTGCGCTGGCGAGCAAGCTGGCGGTAGCCGAGTTCGTCCACGAGGTGGATGCGCTACGCGACGCCACCGCCCGCCTGGAAGCGCGCGTCGCGTTGTTGGAACAGCAAGGGCGTTGAACATGCGCGTCTTGCGGTTGTTCCGGATTTGGTTCGTCGCCGCCCGCTATGGCCTGGACGAATTCTTCCTCGGCCACGAGCGGGTGCGCTTGGTGCGCTGGGCCATGCGCATCCTGTTCTTCTGGCGTCGCTTCAGTCGGCCGCGGGCCGAGCGCCTGCGCCTGGCCTTGGAAGCGCTCGGCCCGATCTTCATCAAGTTCGGCCAGATGCTGTCGACCCGGCGCGACTTGATTCCGCTCGACATCGCCGACGAACTGGCCAAGCTGCAAGACCGGGTGCCGCCCTTCCCCAGCGAGCAGGCCCTGGCCGTGCTGCGCCGGGCTTACGGCCGCGAAGCGGATGCCGTCTTTGCCGAGTTCGACCGCACGCCGGTCGCCTCGGCCTCGGTCGCCCAGGTGCACCGCGCCCGCTTGAAGTCGGGCGAGGCGGTGGCGGTGAAGGTGCTGCGGCCGGGCATCGCCAAGGTAATCGACAAGGACTTGGCCCTGCTCAGGGTAGATAGGAA
>JAJZTV010000093.1 GCA_021847385.1 Pseudomonadota bacterium
AGGCGGCATAGACGGCATTAGGGTACTGGGCCTGGCCCAGGCTGCCGTTGTAGCGACCGAGGGCGCGGAACAGGTCGCCGTGTTCGATATCCAGGTAGTGGCGCAGGATGGTGCAGCCGTAGCGCAGATTGGTCCGTAGGTGGAACAGGTTCTGTTCGCGGCTGCCGATCAGGTCGACCCAGAACGGCATCACCTGCATATAGCCGCGCGCGGCGACACTGGACACGGCGTATTTGCGGAAGCCGCTCTCCACCTCGATCAGGCCTAGCACCAACTCCGGGTCGAGCCCGGCGCGGGTGGCCTCGTAGTGCACGGTCTCGAGAAAATCGCTGCGGTATTCGGCATCGGGGATGAAGCGGACCAGCCGTTGCGACATCAGGCTCAGCCAGGCCTGGACGACGGGCGAATCGGCGAAGGCGGCCTCGACCGCGCTGTCGGCCACCGTCTTGGACAACTGCGCCTTGACGCTGGCCGACAAGGGCTCGTACTTCTGCGCGCCGGCCAGGGCGGTGCCGGTGGTCAGACATAGCGCGGTGCCCGCCGTCAGCCCCAGCGCCAGAAGCAGAACCCTTGCCGTGCCCTTGTTCACGCCTTCACCCGCTCCTCGATCTGTTTCGCCGCCTCGGCCTGGGCCAGCTTGGTCGCCGTCGCGTCCTGGCGGCCCTGGTACTCCAACTGGCCCTCCTTCAGGCCGCGCTCGCTGACCACGACCCGGTGCGGCACGCCGATCAGTTCCATGTCGGCGAACATCACGCCCGGCCGCTCGTCGCGGTCGTCCAGCACCACATCGATATCGGCTGCCTTCAGCTGATTATAGAGGGCATCGGCCGCCTCCTTGACTGCCGGGTTCTTGCGGTAGCCCAGGGCGACGATGGCCAGCTCGAACGGGGCGATGGTCTTGGGGAAGACGATGCCGCGCTCATCAAAGCCCTGCTCGATGGCGGCGGCCACGATGCGGGAGACGCCGATGCCGTAGCAGCCCATGATCATGGTCTGGCTCTTGCCCTGTTCGTCGAGAAACTTCGCCTCCAACGCCTCGGAGTACTTGGTGCCGAGCTTGAAGATATGGCCGACCTCGATGCCGCGGCACAACTCCAGCTTGCCCTGGCCGTCCGGGCTGGGGTCGCCCTCGACCACGTTGCGGATGTCGGCGAACACCGGCTCGGGCAGGTCGCGGCCGAAGTTGACGCCGGTGAGGTGATAGCCGGCGACGTTGGCACCGCAGACGAAGTCGGCGACGTTCATCAGCGCGCGGTCGGCGACGATGGGCAGCTTGAGGCCGACTGGGCCGATGGAGCCGGGCGGGCAGCCGGCGGCGGCATGGACCTCGGCGTCGCTCGCGAAGGTGAGCGGCGAGAAGACCTCGGTCAGCTTGCCGGCCTTGACCTCGTTCAGCTCGTGGTCGCCGCGCAGCAGCAGGGCGACCAGGCCCTTCTCGCCCTTGACGATCAGGGTCTTCACCACTTGGTCGGCCGGCACTTTCAGGAAGGCGGTAACCTCGGCGATGCTGTGCTTGCCCGGGGTGGCCACTTCCTGCTTGGCCTGGCTCGGGGCGGGCCGGCTACCCTGGGGCGCTAGGCCCTCGGCCATCTCGACGTTGGCGGCGTAATCGGAGTCGGGGCAGTAGGCGATGGCGTCCTCGCCCGAGTCGGCCAGCACGTGGAACTCGTGCGAGCCGGAGCCGCCGATGGCACCGGTGTCGGCCGCCACGGCGCGGAACTTCAGGCCCAGCCGGGTGAAGATGCGGCTGTAGGCGTCGTACATCGTGCGGTAGGTATCGTCCAGGCTGGCCTCATCGGCGTGGAAGGAATAGGCGTCCTTCATCAGGAACTCGCGCGCGCGCATGACGCCGAAGCGGGGCCGGATCTCGTCGCGGAACTTGGTCTGGACCTGGTAGAAGTTGACCGGCAGTTGGCGGTAGGAGCGGATCTCCTTGCGCGCCAGGTCGGTGATCACTTCCTCATGGGTGGGGCCGAACAGGAAGTCGCGCTGGTGGCGGTCCTTGATCTTGAGCATCTGCGGGCCGAACACGTCCCAGCGGCCGGACTCCTGCCACAGCTCGGCCGGAATCACCGCCGGCATCAGCAGTTCGATCGCGCCGGCGCGGTTCATTTCCTCGCGCACGATGGTCTCCACCTTGCGCAGGATGCGCAGGCCCAGCGGCATCCAGGTATAGAGGCCGGAGCCCAGGCGCTTGATCAGGCCGGCCCGCAGCATCAGCTTGTGGCTGACGAGTTCGGCCTCGGCCGGGGCTTCTTTGCTGGTGGAGAGGAAAAATTGGGAGGTGCGCATGATAGGCTTGGGGGCTTCGGAATAAAGCGCGGATTCTAGCAAATGCGGTTGTTTTCAAGGCAGCGGGCCCAGGGCCAAGGTGGTTTCGATCCGGTCGAGATCAGTGAAAAAGGCGGCGTCCGCTTTCTGCACCTGGGCGGCATGGCGGTGCAGAGCGCCATGCGCATGCGCGACCCCTTCGCCCTGGAACTGGAATACACCCGGGCGATGATGGCCTTTCTGTTGTTTCACCCGGAGCCGCGCGAGGCGGCCCTGATCGGCTTGGGTGGCGGCTCCCTCGCCAAATGCATCCATCGCAACTTGCCGGCGTGCCGGCTTACTGCCGTGGAGCTCAACCCGGGGGTGATCTCGGCAGCCCGTGCCTATTTCTTCCTGCCGCCCGACGGCGAGCGGCTGCAGGTGATCGAGGGCGATGGCGCTGCCTTTGTCCGTGAGCGGCCGGACAGCCGGGACGTACTGCTGGTCGATGCCTATGATGCCAAGCGTATCGTCGAGGCCTTGGCCAGCGATGAGTTCTACCAAGCCTGTTATGCCCATCTGCGGCCCGGCGGGGTGGCGGCCTTCAATCTCTGGGGCTCGGAAGACCGCTTCGGCATCTATCTCCATAGGATCGGCCAGGCCTTTGACGGCCATACGCTGATTCTGCCGGCCGAGAAGAAGAGCAATATCATCGTGTTCGGCTTCAAGCCGCCATTGCCGGATTCGGGCTTTCAAACTTTGGCTGCTCGGGCGCGCGAGCTGGAGGGGATGCTCGGGCTGGAATTTCCAGGCTTCGTCGATCGGATGCGGGCCTTCAATAACGTCGGCGACAGCGGCTTTGTCCTATAGTCGAAGCGGCTTTTCTCCCGCCGCGAAGGGTGGGAGAATGGAAACAATTCATGAACTTTTAAGGTGCGGCCATGATCGACAAAGACGGTTACCGGCCGAACGTCGGCATTGTGCTCTGCAATACCCGCAACGAGGTGTTCTGGGGCAAGCGCATCCGCCAGTCCTCGTGGCAGTTTCCGCAGGGCGGCATCAAGAGCGGCGAGTCGGCCGAGGAGGCCATGTACCGGGAGTTGACCGAGGAGGTCGGCCTAGAGCCGGTCCATGTGCGCATCCTCGGGCGTACCCGTGGCTGGTTGCGCTATGACGTACCTAAGGATTGGGTGCGCAAGGAATGGCGTGGCCACTACCGCGGCCAAAAGCAGATCTGGTTCTTGTTGCGCCTGGTCGGCCGCGAGTGTGACGTCCGGCTGAAGGCGAGCGATCACCCCGAGTTCGATGCTTGGCGTTGGCACCAATACTGGCAGCCGGCCGAAGAGGTGGTCGAATTCAAGCGCGAGGTCTATCGTTTGGCTTTGGGCGAATTGGAGAAATTTCTCCAGGCCGATGCAGCGCCACGCGTACGCCATCCTTATCTCCATGTTTTGCATACTCACGGCGGCGGTCGTGGGTATGAACGTTGACCCCGTAAAACCAGAGGCCATTGAATCATGAGTGAAAACTACAACGTCATCCCGTCCGCCCCGCTGCAGAAAGGGGCCAGCTTCCAAAAACCGAGCCAGGCCCTGCCTGAGAAGGTGAGCTTGGACGACCCGGCGTTGATGGTGATGACCGATTTCCGCAGCGTCACCGCCCATAACACCCACCCGTTGGAGAGCATCGAGTCGGCTCGGCTCAAGATGATCAACCGTTCGGTGCGCCTGCTCTTGGTGGTGGACGAGCAGAACCACATCCTGGGCTTGGTGACCTCGACCGATCTCACGAGCGAAAAGCCGATGCAGATCATCCAGACCCAGGGCATTCGCTACAGCGATGTGCTGGTCAAGGACATCATGACGCCGCGCGAGAAGATCGAGGTGCTGTGTATGGACGATCTGGTCAAGGCCAGGGTTGGCGATATCGTCACCACCTTGCGGACTTGCGGCCGTCAGCATGCGCTGGTCGGTGAACGTCAGGCCGATCGCAGCCAAGTCCTGCGTGGCGTGTTTTCGGCTTCGCAGATCTCCCGCCAGCTTGGTGCGCCGGTGCATGCCGTCGATGTGGCGCGCACTTTCGCCGAGATCGGCGCGGAATTGACGCGCTAGGACTATGGAACTGACGGTGCGCCCAGGCCAGCAGATACTTGGCGCACCGGATTGGCAAGCCGGCCAGCCGTTATGGCAGCGGGTGCCCAAACGCGATGCCCAGGGGCATCTGTTGGCCGATTTCGTCATGGGGGCGCCCAGCCTGAAGGGGTGGCCGCCGGGCGAGTTCGCGCCGTGGTTGATCCTGGTCGAGGGCGCGCTCAAGCGTTTCGGCCCCTTGGTGGTGTTCGCCGATTTCAATCTCCAAACCCGCTTGCTTTGGGTGTCGCATGAGGCGCGGCGCGGTCTGGGCCTGCAGATCGTGGCGGCGCTACGAGCGGTGGCCCCGGAGTTGCTGCTGGTGGCGCAGCCCGCAGATATGGCCGGATGATCAGGGGTTACCTGACCCGATAATATTTGAGTAAAATACTTGGCTAATCGCCGCTAGCTGATGCGCCCCGGTTCTTAGTTGACGCAACGGCCTTGAAATTCGACGCAGTGCCGTCAGCTATCAGGGCAGTGATCGAGGCTTGAGCCCCCAGGGCGCGGGGCGCCGGTTTTACGTTTAATTCAATCAGAGGCTCTACGATGTCAGTGACCGAACAGCAAGTGCAAGCAGCTCTAAAGGAGCTGATCGACCCCAATACCCAGCGCGATTTCATCAGCACCAAATCCGTTCGCAACATCAAGATCGACGGCGGCAAGGTCAGCTTCGATGTGGTGCTGCCCTACCCGGCCAAGCTGGTGCAAGGCGAAATCAAGCAGATGGTCGAGGACAAGGTCAAAACGGTGTCCGGCGTCGAGTCGGCCGCTGCCAACGTGTCCTGGAAGATTGTCGCTCATGGCGTGCAGAAAGGCGTCAAGCTGATCCCGGGCGTGAAGAACATCATCGCCGTCGCCTCCGGCAAGGGCGGCGTCGGCAAGTCGACCACCGCGGTGAACCTGGCCCTGGCCCTGGCTGCCGAGGGCGCCAGCGTCGGTATGCTCGACGCCGACATCTATGGTCCTTCGCAGCCGACCATGTTGGGCATTCATGGCCGCCCGGAGTCGTCCGATGGCGAGAACTTGGAACCGATGATCGGTCACGGCATCCAGGCCATGTCCATCGGTTTCCTGATCGACGTCGATACGCCCATGGTCTGGCGCGGCCCCATGGTCACCCAGGCGCTGGAACAGTTGCTGAACAATACCAAGTGGAAGGACATCGACTACCTGGTGATCGACCTGCCGCCGGGTACCGGCGACATCCAGTTGACCCTGGCCCAGCGCGTGCCGGTGACCGGTGCGGTGATCGTGACCACGCCGCAGGACATCGCGCTGATCGACGCGCGCAAGGGCCTGAAGATGTTCGAGAAAGTAGGCGTGCCCATCCTCGGCATCGTCGAGAACATGTCGCTGCATATCTGCTCGAAATGCGGCTGCGAGGAACGCATCTTCGGCGAGGGTGGCGGCGAGAAGATGTGCAAGGACTACAACGTCGAGTTTCTGGGCGGCCTGCCGCTGGACATCCACATCCGCGAGGATGCGGACTCCGGCAAGCCCTCCGTGGTGGCCGATCCGAACGGCCGGGTGACCGAGATCTATCGCCAGATCGCCCGCCGCGTGGCGGTCAAGGTCGGCGATTTGGCCGTGGACCACAGCTCCAAGTTCCCCAGCATCGTGATCCAAAATACGTGAGGGGTGAGGAGTAAGGAGTGAGGCGGTGTAGAATCCGCCTGACTCCTAACCCTAATTCCTTACGCGAATATGAGCATCAAATCCGACAAGTGGATTCGGCGCATGGCCGAGCAGCAGGGCATGATCGAGCCGTTCGAGCCGGGTCAGGTAAAGAGTGTCAACGGCCACAGCATCGTGTCTTACGGTACCTCGAGCTACGGCTACGATGTGCGCTGTGCCAACGAGTTCAAGCTGTTCACCGACATCAACACCACAATTGTCGACCCGAAGCAGTTCGACCCCAACAGTTTCGTCGAGGTCAAGGGCGATTCTTGCATCATCCCGCCCAATTCCTTCGCCCTGGCCCGCACCGTCGAATACTTCCGCATCCCGCGCACCGTGTTGACCATCTGCCTGGGCAAGAGCACCTATGCCCGCTGCGGCATCATCGTCAACGTGACGCCGCTAGAGCCGGAGTGGGAAGGCCATGTGACCCTGGAATTCTCCAATACCACGCCGCTGCCGGCCCGTATCTACGCCAACGAGGGCGTGGCCCAGATGCTGTTCTTGGAGTCGGACGAGGTCTGTGAGACTTCTTACCGTGACCGGGGTGGCAAATACCAGGGCCAGACCGGCGTTACCCTGCCTAAAATCTAGGCAAGGTGGCCATCCGGGCCGGCCGATGCAATTTCTGCCCCACGCCGGCCGGATGCTCCCTATAATCCGCGCTTTCCTTTAATCCCCTCTCCCCCGATGGGAGAGGGTTAGGGTGAGGGGCCCTGCCGATCCGGCTACCCTCACCCCCGGCCCTTCTCCCGATGGGAGAGGGGGGCGAATGGAGTAGGCCATGCGATTCCGCTTTCCCGTCGTCATCATCGACGAAGACTTCCGTTCCGAAAACCAGAGCGGCTTGTCCATTCGCGCCTTGGCCAAGGCCATCGAGGAGGAGGGTATGGAGGTGCTGGGTGTGACCAGCTACGGCGACCTGTCCTCCTTCGCCCAGCAGCAGTCGCGTGCGTCAGTCTTCATCCTGTCGGTCGATGACGAGGAATTGGCCAACGAAGAAGAAGAGACCATCGCCGAGCTGCGCGCCTTCGTCGAGGGGATCCGCTTCCGCAATGCCGAGATCCCGATCTTCCTGCACGGCGAGACCCGCACCTCGCGCCATATCCCGAACGACATCCTGCGCGAGCTGAACGGCTTCATCCACATGCTGGAGGACACGCCCGAGTTTCTCGCCCGCTATATCGTGCGCGAGGCGCGGACCTATCTGGATTCCATCGTGCCGCCGTTCTTCCGGGCGCTGACCCATTACGCCTCGGACGGCTCCTATTCCTGGCATTGCCCGGGCCACTCCGGCGGCGTCGCCTTCCTGAAGTCGCCGATCGGCCAGATGTTCCACCAGTTCTTCGGCGAGAACCTGCTGCGGGCCGATGTCTGCAACGCCGTGGACGAGTTGGGCCAGTTGCTCGATCACACCGGCCCGGTGGCGGCCTCCGAACGCAATGCGGCGCGCATCTTCAACTGCGACCATCTGTTTTTCGTCACCAACGGCACGTCGACCTCGAACAAGATGGTCTGGCACTCGACCGTGGCGCCGGACGACATCGTGGTGGTCGACCGCAACTGCCACAAGTCCATCCTGCATTCGATCATCATGACCGGCGCGATCCCGGTGTTTCTGACGCCGAC
>JAJZTV010000094.1 GCA_021847385.1 Pseudomonadota bacterium
TCCTGGTCAAGCATCGCTTTCGCCGCATTCCCGTCGCCGACAATGGCAAGCTGGTCGGCATGCTCAGCCTGGGCGACGTCCACAAAGCCCTATTCAAGCGGGCGGTGACCAGCAAGGCCTAAGCCCTTCCGCATCGCTCGAAAAGGCCGGGCTCGCCCGGCCTTTTGCATTTCCGGTAGAGGCCTGCCCGGGTGCTCGCGAATTGTGCGCGGCGCGCCAAAACAGTGCCCGGTCATTGCGCGCGCACTACGCGTTCGCGTGCAAAGCTGCGCTGGCTGGGCAGTCCGGCATGTGGCACGGCCATTGCTATAAGCTGGGCGTGCCATCTGAAACGGTTTGCTTGAGGTGGCGAAACAGGCGATCAGGACAAAGGCGTCCTTCCCCATGCGGGGGAGGACGCTTTTTTTATGCCGGTCGCCCGACGAGAGGAAACGGGAAATGCAGAAGATGAAATTGGTGATGGTGGGCAACGGCATGGCGGGCATGCGCACCATCGAGGAATTGCTCAAGATCGCGCCGGGACTCTACGACATCACGGTGTTCGGCGCCGAACTCCACCCGAATTACAACCGCATCCTGCTGTCGCCGGTATTGGCCGGCGAGCAGACGACGCAAGACATCGTGCTGAACAGCATGGATTGGTATGCCGAAAACGGCATCCACCTGCACCTGGGTAAGAAGATCGGCCGGATCGACCGCAAACGGCGCGTGGTCGAGGCCGAGGACGGTACGTGCGCCGAGTACGATCGTTTGCTGTTGGCGACAGGCTCCAATCCGTTCATGCTGCCGGTGCCCGGGGCCGATTTGCCGGGGGTGATCTCCTTCCGCGACATCAGCGATGTCGAGGCGATGATCAACGCCTCCAGCCAGTACCGGCGCGCGGTGGTGATCGGCGGCGGCCTGCTTGGCCTGGAGGCGGCCAACGGCCTCAAGCAGCGCGGCATGGACGTCAGCGTGGTGCATATCGGTTCCTGGCTGATGGAGCGGCAGTTGGACGAACCGGCGGCGCGCTTGCTGCAAAAGAATCTGGAGACCAAGGGGCTGAAATTTCTGCTGCAGAAGCAGACGGCGGAATTGGTCAAGGGGGAGAGCGGCCGGGTCTGTGCGGTGAACTTCAAGGACGGCGACAGTGTGCCGGCCGATCTGGTGGTGATGGCCGTCGGCATCCGCCCTAACACCGCCTTGGCCGAGAGCGCCGGCATCCACTGCGACCGTGGCATCGTGGTTAACGACACCTTGCAGACCTACGATCCACGCATCTATGCCGTGGGCGAGTGCGTCAGTCATCGCGGCGTCGCCTACGGCCTGGTCGCGCCCTTGTTCGAGCAGGCCAAGGTCGCGGCCAACCATCTGGCCGAATACGGCATCGGCCGTTATGAAGGCTCGGTCACCTCGACCAAGCTCAAGGTCACCGGCATCGACCTGTTTTCGGCCGGCGACTTCGTCGGCGGCGAGGGTACCGAGTCGCTGGTCTTCTCCGACCCGAGCAGCGGCGATTACAAGAAGGTGGTGATCAAGGACAACAAGCTGGTCGGCGCCTGCCTCTATGGCGACACGATCAACGGCGCCTGGTATTTCGATCTGCTGCGCGAGGGCACCGACATCTCCCAGTTCCGCAAGACCCTGCTGTTCGGCCAGCACCATTTGGGCGATTCCGGCCACGGTCCGGCCGAGCACGTCGCCGCCCTGCCGGACAAGGCCGAGATCTGCGGCTGCAACGGCGTGTGCAAGGGCGACATCGTCAAGGCCATCGTCGACAAAAAGCTGTTCACGCTGGACGAGGTGCGCGCCCACACCAAGGCCTCCAGCTCCTGCGGCTCGTGCACCGGTCTGGTCGAGGCGGTGCTGGCCCATACCGTCGGCGGCGACTACTCGGCGGCGCCGAGCAAGAAGCCGCTGTGCAAATGCACCGAGCACAGCCACGACGAGGTGATCGCCGCGATCAAGGACCAGCCGCTCAAGACCATGCGCGCGGTGTTCGACTTCCTGGAATGGAAGACGCCGGACGGCTGCGCCAGTTGCCGGCCGGCGCTGAACTATTATCTGCTCGCGCGCTGGCCGGGCGAGTACCAGGACGACGCGCAATCGCGCTTCATCAACGAGCGCGCCCACGGCAACATCCAGAAGGACGGCACTTTCTCGGTGGTGCCGAGGATGTGGGGCGGTCTGACCAACCCCAGGGAGCTGCGCGCGATCGCCGACGTGGCCGAAAAGTTCAAGGTGCCCGAGGTCAAGGTCACCGGCGGCCAGCGCATCGACCTGTTCGGCGTGAAGAAGGAAGACCTGCCGGCGATGTGGCAGGACCTGTCGGCTGCCGGCTTCGTCTCCGGCCATGCCTACGGCAAGGCCCTGCGCACGGTGAAGACCTGCGTCGGTGCGAAGTGGTGCCGCTTCGGCACCCAGGACTCGACCGGCCTCGGGGTCAAGCTGGAACAGTTGACCTGGGGCTCCTGGATGCCGCACAAGTTCAAGCTGGCGGTGTCCGGCTGCCCGCGCAACTGCGCCGAGGCGACGATCAAGGACTTTGGCGTGGTCTGCGTCGATTCCGGCTACGAGCTGCACGTCGGCGGCAACGGCGGCATCAAGGTGCGCGTCACCGATCTGCTGTGCAAGGTCGAGACCGAAGCGCAGGTCATGGAGTACTGCGGCGCCTTCACCCAGCTCTACCGCGAAGAGGCGCACTACCTGGAGCGCACCGCACCCTGGGTCGAGCGGGTCGGCCTGAATTACATCAAGGGCCGCATCGTGGACGATGCTGCCGGGCGTGCCGCACTGTTCGAGCGCTTCAAATACGGCCAGCAATTTGCCCAGGTCGACCCATGGAAGGAACGGGCCGAGGGGGTCGACGCCGCCGAGTTCCAGACCATCCGTATCACTGCCTGAATTCGTTAGGAAGAAAAATGTCCGATTGGATTGCCATTGCAAAATTCGACGACCTGCCGCGCATGGGTGCCCGGGTGGTGCAGTTCGACACCGTGCGGGTCGCCGTGTTCCGCACCTCGAGCGATGAGGTGTTCGCCGTCAAGGATGCCTGTCCCCATCGCGGCGGCCCGTTGTCGCAGGGTATCGTCCATGGCACGCTGGTGACCTGCCCCTTGCACAATTGGCGCATCGATCTGGCCACCGGTGAGGCTGTGCAGCCGGACCGGGGTTGCGCGCACACCTACCAAACCAGGGTGGAGGCCGGCCAGGTCTATCTGCGTCTGGCCGCCGGCAAGTCGGCAGCAGCCACGGAGTCGTGTGCCAGCCATGCCTGAAGTTAAAAGCGTCTGCTGTTACTGCGGTGTCGGTTGCGGCGTGCTGATCGAGCACGACGGCGTGCACATCACCGGCGTGCGCGGCGATCCGGAGCATCCGGCCAATTACGGCCGGCTATGCACCAAGGGCACGACCCTGCATCTGACTGCACAGGCCGGCGGCCGCTGTTTGTATCCGGCCTTGCGGCAGGATAAGGCGGCCCCACGGCAACGGGTGGATTGGGATGTCGCGCTGAATACGGCGGCCGCAAAATTCGCCGCGATCATCCGCGAGCATGGGCCCGAGGCGGTCGGCATCTACCTCTCGGGCCAGCTGTCGACCGAGGATTATTACGTCTTCAACAAGCTGATGAAAGGCCTGATCGGCAGCAACAACGTCGATACCAATTCGCGCTTGTGCATGTCCAGTGCGGTGGCCGGCTACAAGGCCACCTTGGGTGCCGACGCGCCGCCGGCCTGTTACGACGATGTCGACCAGGCCGGGGTGATCTTCATCGTCGGTTCCAATACCGCTTGGGCGCATCCCGTGCTGTATCGGCGCATCGAAGCGGCGCGCAAGGCCAATCCCGAGCTCAAGCTGATCGTCGCCGATCCGCGCCGAACCGATACCGCGCGCGATGCCGATCTCCATCTGCCCATCCTGCCCGGTTCCGACGTGGCCCTGTTCAATGCCATGCTGCATGTCCTGGTTGCGGAAGGCCGCATCGATCAGGCCTACATCGCGGCCCACACCGAGGGCTGGCCGACTTTGCGCGCGCTGGTGGCCGACTACCCGCCGGAGCACGCGGCCGAGCTGTGCGACATCCCGGCGGCGGATATCGTGCGCGCCGCCCGCCTGTTTGCCGACGGCCCGAGCCTCTCGCTTTACTGCCAGGGCCTGAACCAATCCAGCCACGGCGTCGACAAGAATGCGGCGCTGATCAATCTTCATCTCGCCACCGGTCAGATCGGCCGGCCCGGTTGCGGCCCGTTCTCGCTCACCGGCCAATCCAACGCCATGGGCGGGCGCGAGGTCGGCGGCCTGGCCAATCTGCTCTCCGCCCATCGCGACCTGAGCAAGCCGGCGCATCGCGCCGAGGTCGCGCGGCTGTGGGGCGTGGACAGTGTGCCGGAGCAACCGGGCAAGCCGGCCGTCGAGCTGTTCGAGGCGGTGCGCCGCGGCGAGATCCGCGCCTTGTGGGTGGTCTGCACCAACCCGGCCCAGTCGTTGCCGAATCAAGGGGTGGTGCACGAAGCTTTGGCGAAAGTCGAGTTTTTGGTGGTGCAGGAGGCCTTCGCCGATACCGAAACCGTGGCCTATGCCGACCTCTTGCTGCCTGCCGCGACCTGGGGCGAGAAGGACGGCACCATGACCAATTCCGAGCGGCGCATCGGCCGGGTACGTGCGGCCGTGCCGCCACCGGGCGAGGCTCGGCCCGATTGGGCGATCGGTGTCGATTTCGCCCGGCGGCTCGGTGCGCGGCTAGGCCGCGATGGCGGCCGCCTGTTTCCCTATCAAACGGCCGAGCAGGTCTGGAACGAGCATCGCGAATCGACGCGCGGCCGCGACCTGGATATCACGGGCCTGTCCTACGCCTTGCTCGATAGGCAAGGGCCGCAGCAGTGGCCGTTCGCCGAAGGGGCCGGCAAAGGGATGGCCCGGCTGTACGCCGACGGGGTGTTTCCGACCGACACCGGCCGGGCGCGGTTTTACAGCGCGGCCTGGCAGCCGGTGGCCGAGCCGGTGGATATGGACTATCCCTTGAGCCTCACTACCGGCCGGCTGCGTGACCAATGGCATACCATGAGCCGAACCGGCCTGGTGCCGCGCCTCTATAGCCATGTCGAGGAGCCGCAGCTTTCCATGCACCCCGCCGATATGGCTCGCCGCCGGCTGCGGGACGGCGAGTTGGTCCGGGTGCAAAGCCGGCGTGGCCAGCTCGTGTTGCCGGTGAAGGCGGATACGGACCAGCGCGCGGGCCAAGTCTTTCTGCCCATGCATTGGGGTGGCCGCTTTATGGCGGGACTGGGCACCAATGCCTTGACCGTCGATCGGTGCGATGCGGTGTCCTGTCAACCCGAACTCAAACATGCCGCGGTCGAGGTCGTGCCGGCAAGCCTTATGCATCCGCTGGCCCTGATGCTGCATGGCGATGGGGTCGAGTGGCTGCGGCGGCTGCAGCCTTATCTCAAGCGCTTCGCCTATGCCAGCCTGGGCCTGGTTGGGCGCGAGCAGTGCGTGGTGGTGTTGCGTGCCGCGTCGGCCGTGCCGCTGGCGGATGCCGACCTGGCGGAACTCGATCGCATGCTCGGCCTGGACGACCCGCAGACCACGATGTCATTCGTCGATACCGGTCGGGGCATCTCCAAACGTGCGCGCATCGTCGACGGCCGGATTGCGGCGGTGCGCCTGTACGGCGAGGTCGCCGCCGTCGATTGGCTCAAGGCGTTCATGGCGCAAGCGGCCGACGTCCAAGCGCTACGGGCCTGGCTGCTGGCGCCGCTGACGGCGCCGCCGCAAGCACCGCAGGGCCATGGCCGCATCGTCTGCAACTGCAAGAACGTGTCCGAGGCGGAAATCAAAACGGCGGTGGCGGAGGGCGCCGATCTCGATGCGCTCAAGAACCGGCTGCGCTGCGGCACCGAATGCGGCTCGTGCGTGCCGGAACTCAAACGCCTGCTCGCGGAGCAGGCGGTGCCGGCCTGAAACCCGTATCGTGCCGGCCGATGGCGTCCGCCGGCGGCCGGGTGTTTCGGCTTGGACGGCGCCGGATCATGCTGCGCCAGGTGGCATCGAAATTGCCTATATGACTGGACTATGAAGCCAACAGATACACATGACACGCTAAAGGTTTTGGTCATCAGCCAGTCGCGCAAGCGCCTGAACCTGCTGCTGGATGCGCTCGCCGAGTGCCCGGAGGGACACCATGTCGTCGGCCGGCTGGATCAGGCGATCAATCTGCCGGACTGGGTCGAAGAGCTGGTGCCGGACATCGTCGTCATGGATACCGACTCGCCCAGCCGCGACACCTTGGAGCAGATTTGCGTCACCACCCAGCAATCGCCGAGGCCTATCGTGATGTTCACGCAGGACGACCGGCGCGAGGCGATGCAATCGGCAGTGCAGGCCGGTGTGACTTGCTATATCGCCGACGGCCTCAAAGCGGAACGGGTGCAGTCCATCTTGCAATTGGCGCAGGCGCAGTTCGAACAGATGAATAACCTGCGCCTTGAATTGCAGCGAACGCGCCAGGAGTTGCAAGAGCACAAGTTGGTGGAACGGGCCAAGCTGCAGTTGATGAAACAGCACGGGCTGAGCGAGGACTCGGCTTATCGTCAGATGCGCAAAGAGGCGATGAGCCGGCGCTTGCGCTTGGCCGATGTCGCGCGCGTGTTGCTGAAACAGGGGTGACGCCAGGCCGCCCTGTTTTGGGGTCCGGTGCCTTCATTTGGGGCGGGCGCATCGCGGCGTCTTCTATCCAATGCACGTCGATTGCCGCACAGCGCGGAATCCAGGCCGCTTGTTGTTGGTATGAGACTTGCTGTTAGACAACCGCCGGCGTACCGCCCGGTGCGTCGGTACTTCTTCATGTATTCGCCTAATTTTGTGCGACCGCTCGGCCTGAAGGCCGGGCGGACTTTTTGATTGGAAGCGCGATGACACCGGAACAGATTCAATTGATCCAATCGACCTGGACCCAGGTCGTGCCCATTGCCGACAAGGCGGCCGATTTGTTCTACGGCAAGTTGTTCGAACTCGATCCCGCGGTTGAGCCCTTGTTCAAGGGCGATATGGGCGAGCAGGGGCGCAAGCTGATGAAGACCATCGGTGTGGTGGTGAACGGCCTGACCCGGTTGGACGAGGTTGTGCCGGCCGTGCAGGAGTTGGGGCGCAAGCACGTCGACTATGGTGTCAAGCCGGAACACTACGCTACCGTCGGCGCCGCTTTGCTGTGGACCTTGGAACAGGGGCTGGGCGGTGCCTTCACCCCGGCGGTGAAGGCGGCCTGGACCGCGGCCTACGGCACGCTGGCGACGGTAATGCAAGACGCGGCCTACGCCTCGGCCTAGGCGCCAGGCCGGTCGTACCGCATAAACGGCCGGTAGGCCGTTTTTTTTGGTTCATTCATGGGCGTCGTGCACCGCTGCCGTGCGAAATGCGGCCGATGCGCGGTGGCGCATTGCGGGAACCCGCCCTGGGTGCGGGGTTCCGGGCGGTCGTGGCGGTTGGCACGCTCCATGCTAGGTATGAGCTGAACGCGATCACCGTCGATCCGGGTTCATTAGGGTGCAGTGCAATTTGGGGATGTTGGGACAAGGGCGTCCATCCGCGCGAGCGATCGCGCCGGTTGGACGCCTTTTTTATTGCTTCGGTTG
>JAJZTV010000095.1 GCA_021847385.1 Pseudomonadota bacterium
GTCGATGTCGTACGTTGTCCTGGAAGTTGACCGGAGCACGATCCAGGTGCACCTCAGCCTCGGAAGCCATAGCCGCCAGCGGCAACAACAACAGGGCCTGCAACAGGCCTTTTGCAAAGCTCATTTTTTTCATTTGTCGGTCACCCTTTGCGGTTCGGGTTTGTGCGTGTCGTTCTTGGTGTACCACGGCATCAGGAAGAAGAAGCCGAAATAGACCGCGGTCAGAATGCGCGCCATCCAAGTATAGAGCGGCGTCACTGGCTGGATACCGAGCCAGCCCAGACCGATGAAGGCGACGATGAACAAGGCCAGTGCGATCTTGAACTTGGGGCCGCGATAGCGGATCGACTTGACCGGGCTCTTGTCCAGCCAAGGCAGCACAAAGAAGATCAGCACGGCGACACCCATGGCGGCGACGCCCGGGAACTGCGAACCAAACATCGGCGGAATCGCGCGCAACACCGCGTAGTATGGCGTGAAATACCAGACCGGCGCGATATGCGGCGGAGTCTTCAGCGGGTCGGCCGGGATGAAGTTGTTGGCCTCGAGGAAGTAGCCGCCCATCTCCGGCGCGAAGAACACGATGGCCGAGAACACGATCAGGAAGACGACCACGCCCAAGATGTCCTTCACCGTGTAATACGGGTGGAACGGGATGCCGTCGACCGGGATGTGGGTCACCGGATCCTTGTTCTTCTTGATCTCGACGCCATCCGGGTTGTTGGAGCCGACCTCATGCAGGGCAACCAAGTGCACCGCGACTAGGCCCAGCAGCACCAGCGGGAAGGCGATGACGTGAAAGGCGAAGAAGCGGTTCAGGGTCGCATCGGATACGACGAAGTCGCCGCGAATCCAGACCGACAGATCCTCGCCGATGAACGGCACGGAACTGAACAGGTTCACGATCACCTGGGCACCCCAGTAGGACATCTGGCCCCAGGGCAGCAGGTAGCCGAAGAAGGCCTCGCCCATCAGCACCAGATAGATCAGCACGCCGAAGATCCAGATCAGCTCACGCGGCCCGCGATACGAACCGTAGATCAGGCCACGATACATGTGCAGATAGACCACCAGGAAGAAGGCGGAAGCACCGGTGGAATGGATGTAGCGAATCAGCCAACCCCAGGGCACATCGCGCATGATGTACTCGACCGAGGAGAACGCCAGTTCGGCGTCTGGCTTGTAATGCATGGTCAGGAAGATGCCGCTCAGGATCTGAATGACCAGGACCAGCAGCGCAAGCGAGCCGAAGTAATACCAGAAGTTGAAGTTCTTCGGCGCGAAGTACTCGGAGAGGTGGGCCTTGTAGGTGGCGGTGAGCGGCAAACGCGCATCCACCCAGGCTAACAGCTTATCCATCGTTCAATTCCCCTTTGAATTAGGCCTTGGCGTCTTCGCCGATCAGGACTTTGGTCTCGCTCAGATACTTATGCGGTGGAATGACCAGATTGGTCGGCGCCGGCGAGCCGTTGAATACGCGTGCCGCCAAATCGAAGCGGGAGCCGTGACAGGGGCAGAAGAAACCGCCCGGCCAATCGGCGCCCAGGTCGGCCGCACCGATTTCCTTACGGTAGGTCGGCGAGCAGCCCAAGTGGGTGCAGATGCCGACGGCGATCAGGTATTGGGGCTTGATCGAGCGCGTGGGGTTCTTGCAGTACTCGGGCTGCTGGGAGGTGCTGTCCGAGGCAGGATCGACCAGCCGGTCGTCGTGCTTGCCCAGCAGATCCAGCATCTCCTTGGTGCGGTTCACGATCCAGACCGGTTTGCCGCGCCATTCGACAGTCAATTGCATGCCGGGCTCGACCTTGGACAGATCGACCTCGACCGGGGCGCCTGCCGCCAGGGCACGCGCCGAGGGCAGCATGCTGGCAACGAAGGGAATCACCGTGCCCGCGGCCGCTACGCCGCCGACGGCCGAAGTCGCCACTACCAGGAAGCGGCGTTTGGACTTATCCACATTCATGTCGCTCATACTTTTTTGTTCCTACCAGAGATTCAGCGGGTGGTTCCGAATTCGTGTTGCAGCAACGATGGCCGATCGAGCACAGCCAACCCTCGGACTTGCAAACCGCGAGATTGTACAGGAAACCTAGTACGAATTTAATCCCCCTAGACAGAGTCGAAATCTGCTTGGAGTACAATCGTGCACCCCCATCCAGACAGACATCATGCATAAACATTGGCTGGTCTTCTCGCAGATCGTCGCGGCAATCGTCCTTGTGCTGGCCGCCGTAGCCGCGCTGGGCTGGCTGTTCCCCAGCCTGCTGCCGACCGGATCGAGCATCAGCGTACGCGAAGTCACCCAGATCGGCCAAACACAACCGGGCCCCAGCAGCTATGCCGATGCAGCCAAGCGCGCCCTGCCCTCGGTGGTCAATATCTTTACCAGCAAACAAGTCCGGGCACCCCGCTCCCCGCTCATGGATGACCCGCTATTCCAGCGTTTTTTCGGTTTCCGGCCGGAAACGCAGGCGCAGCGCATGACCAACCTCGGCTCCGGGGTCGTCGTCAGCGATCAGGGCTACATCCTGACCAACCATCATGTAGTCGAAGCGGCCGACGAAATCCAGGTCGCACTGCCCGATGGCCGCAGCCTGGCGGCCAGGATCGTCGGCACCGATCCGGATACCGATCTGGCCGTACTCAAGATCAACCAACACGGCCTGGCGGCGATCAGCTTCGCCAAGCCCGATAGCCTGCATGTCGGCGACGTGGTCCTGGCCATCGGCAACCCCTTCGGCGTCGGCCAAGGCGTGACCATGGGCATCGTCTCGGCCTTGGGCCGCAGCCATCTTGGCATCAACACCTTCGAGAACTTCATCCAGACCGACGCGGCGATCAACCCGGGCAACTCCGGCGGGGCGCTGGTCGACAGCGCCGGCAATCTGGTCGGTATCAACAGCGCCATCTATTCCCGCTCGGGCGGCAATATGGGCATCGGCTTCGCGATCCCGGTGTCCATTGCCCGGCAAGTCATGGAACAGATCATCACCAAAGGCGGGGTCACCCGCGGCTGGATCGGCATCGAAGTGCAAGACGTCACGCCCGAGGTGGCCGATTCCCTTGGTTTGAGCAGCACCGACGGCGTGCTGATCGCCGGCGTGTTGCGCAGCGGGCCGGCCTATCGGGCCGGCATCCGGCCCGGCGACGTGCTATTGAAGGTCAACGGCAAGACCGTCGGCGACTCCGCCTCGCTGCTTGGTTTGATTGCCGCCCTATCGCCGGGCCAGACCGCCCAGCTCGATCTCGCGCGGCAGCAAAAAACCTTACAAATCAATGCTCAAATCGAGAAACGCCCGCTGATGCGCCGGGCTGAGCAGGAATAGCCAAGCGCACCAAGCCGGACCGCCAGAACGGGTCGCCGCCGACCGTTTTCCGCGCACGGGCCAAGGCCTTCGCCGCCTTGGCCGCCAATTCGGCGTCCCCCGACTGCAAGCC
The DNA here is from genome assembly GCA_021847385.1 of Pseudomonadota bacterium. GTDB lineage: Bacteria > Pseudomonadota > Gammaproteobacteria > Burkholderiales > Thiobacillaceae > Sulfuritortus. The sequence continues at coordinate 3,439 of JAJZTV010000095.1, forward strand.
CAATTCCACCAACAGGGGCGCCGGTGCCGGCAGATAACCGTCTTCCCAGGCATCGGACGCCGCAGCCAGCAAACGCTGCGCCTCCAATTGAAAGACGCCCCGTTTGTAGAAACGCTGCCATGCGGCGCGTTGCAGCTGGACGGCGAAACGGCGCGCCGCATCGTCCCCCCTGATCGCGGCATAACGCCAGACCCCGAAGGCCACATAGGCATAGTCTTCCAATTCGGCGCCCGATAGCACCTGACCACCCGCCATGCCCTTGTGCAAGGCCTGGCCGGTCCACAACTGCTCGTGGATAAAGCGGTACAACTGCTCGGCGGCGGCGGCATGCGGCCCCGGAGCGATATCCGCCGACTCCGCCAAGGCGGCCAACAACAAGCCGTTCCAGCCGGACACAACCTTCTCGTCGCGCGGCACGCGGATGTCGGAGCGAGCCGCCGCAAGCTTGCGCCAAGCGGATTGTTGCAAAGCCAGCTCGGCCGCCGAGGCCTCGCGCTGCGGCGCGGGCAAAAAACCGGACGCAAAATGCGCCGGCGCATCAAGCGCCCAGAGCGAGCGCACCGCTTGCCATTCCTGCTCGGCGAGCAAGGCCTGCAACTGCTGGGCCGGCCATAGATAACTCGCCCCTTCCACGCCGGCCGCATCGACCGCGGACAAACTGGCGACGTACGCCCCGCCCGCGGCCATGCGAGCCAAGACGAAGTCCAACGTTTTCCGGGCCAGCCGGGCATAGCGCTCGTCGCCTAATATCCGCGCCGCCCGACCGTAGATCAGCGCCAACTGCGCATTGTCGTAGAGCATCTTCTCGAAATGCGGTTGCAGCCAATCGGGGTCCACCGTGTAACGGAAAAAACCGCCGGACACATGGTCTTGCAGGCCGCGTTCGGCCATACGGTCGAGCGTCAGGCGCAAAAACTCGGCCAGCTTGGCATCGGGACTTTCCGCCTGCAGGTCGAGCAATGTCAGCAATTGCGGCGCCTGCGGGAATTTGGCGACAGCGCCGAAGCCGCCGCGCAACCAGTCGGCCTCCTCGAACGCCCGGCCGAGATAGGCCGCGCGCAAATCGCCCGGCAGCAGGGGCTCGGGGGGCGATACCGCGGCGGCGCGTGCCGCCGCCTGGAGCCGCGCCCTGTCCTTGCGCCAACGCTCGGCCAGGACGCCGGCGATCCGCAGAAATTCCTCGCGCGATGCGTATTGCATGGCGAACAAGGGGTAGCCGTCGGGTGTGACGAACACATTCAGCGGCCAACCCGCACGACCGCGGGTACGCTCGGAAAAATCCTGCAACATGGCATCCAGCGCCGCGTTGAGTTCCTTGTCCACTTTTACCGGGACAAATTGCGCATTGAGCAAACGCGCCACCTCGGCATCCCGATAGCTTTCGCGCTGCATGACATGGCACCAATGGCAGGCGAAATAACCGACCGAAACCAATAGCAGGCGGTCTTGCCGCCGGGCCTCGGCCAACGCCGCCGCCCCCCATTCGTGCCAGTCGACCGGGTCGCCGGCATGCATGGCCAGATAGGGCGAGGCGTTGCCAGCCAGGCGCGATGCCGCGCCCACTTGCAGCGGTTGCCAAGCCGACGATATTAAGAGGACAAGCAGGGCGCCCCGCAATAGAATTGACTTCACCATCGATTATTCTCTCCGTCGCCCCCCTACGGGAGCAGTCTTCATGAAAACGATGCAAGGCGCCTTTTTATTCCAGCCCCGGCCGAAAACAGACCGGCGAATATCGCGCACGCCCTTGCCCCAGCAACGCCGTTCCGCACAACGATAGACCGCTCCGCCATGAATACATTGCCCCCCTCGCGCCTCAACATCCTGCTGGCGGAAGACAACCCGGTCAATCAGAAGGTTGCCCTGCTGATGCTGGAAAAGGGCGGGCATACCGTCACCGTCGTCGAGGATGGCGAGCAGGCCGTCGAGGCTTGGCGGACAGGGCAGTTCGATATGATCCTGATGGATGTGATGATGCCCAAGCTCAATGGCATCGAAGCGACCCGGCATATCCGTCAAGCCGAAGCCCATATGGGCGGGCATATCCCCATCGTCGCCATTACCGCCAATGCGATGCAAAGCGACCAGGAGCAATGCCTAGCGGCCGGCATGGACGGCTACCTGGCCAAACCGCTCAGCCCCGATCTGCTGCACCGAGAGATTGAACGCGCCTGGCTGGCCAATAGCGAATGCCTGGCCATCAAACCGGCTGAGAAAAACGACCTACCGATTCTCGATCATGCCGATGCCATGGAGCGCATGGGCGGCAGCGAAGCGCTGCTACGCTCGCTGTTCGATCTGTTCCTGAATGAATACGGCAACTACCTTGGCAATATCGACAAGGCCGAAGCGTCAGGCAAACAAGCCGACCTGATCCGGGCTGCGCACACGCTCAAGGGGGCATTGGCCACGCTTTCGGCCAGCCGGGCGCACAAAAAAGCGGAAGAGCTGGAACAGGCGGCGAAGGCCGGCGAACAGCCGCGTTACCGGCCGCTCATCCAAGAACTCAAGCAGGAACTCGCCAGCTTCAAGGCTGTGATCACCCGCACCTGATGTGCGCTTAGACCTCGTTGCGCCACTCGGTCTCCTCCGAGTCGAACAGGCGGTTGGATTCGAGCGGCCCCCAAGTGCCGGCCGGGTAGCTGTGGATGAAATCGCGCTCCTGCACCCAATACTTCAGGATCGGGTCGACCACATGCCAAGCCCACTCCACTTCGTCGAAACGGATGAATAGGGTATGGTCGCCCTCGATCACGTCCAGCAGTAGCGCGGCATAGGCGTCGAGCGGATTCTCGTCCGGATTACGGTAACTGGCGTTGAGCCGGACCACCCGTGTATCCATGCCTAAGCCGGGCTGCTTGGAGTGGATCTCCAAATGCATGCTCTCCTCCGGCTGGATGGACAACACGATCCAGTTCGGCTCCAGCGTCTCCAGCGGCGTTTCGCGGAACAGCTGCTGCGGCGGGTGGCGCAAGCGGAGCGCGATCATCGACAACTGGCTCTTCAGCCGCTTGCCGGTGCGCAAATAAAACGGCACGCCGCGCCAGCGCCAGTTGTCGATGTAAAACTTGGCGGCAACGAAGGTCTCGGTCACCGAATCCCGCTCGACCCCGGCCTCGTCCTGATAACCCTGCACCTGCTGGCCCTGGACGATGCCGGATGTATATTGAGCGCGGAAGGCATGGGCATGCACCGAGCGCTTCGAGATCGGCCGGATCGAACGCAGCACCTTCACCTTCTCGTCGCGCAGGGCATCCGCCTCCAACGCCGGCGGTGGTTCCATCGCCACCAGGGTCAGCAATTGCATCAAATGGTTTTGCAACATGTCGCGCAGGGCGCCGGCCTTGTCGTAGTAGTCGGCTCGCTGTTCGATACCGACCGACTCGGCCACGGTGATCTGCACGTGGTCGATGAAGTTGCGGTTCCACAAGGGCTCGATCAAGGTATTGGCGAAGCGGAACACCAAGAGGTTCTGCACCGTTTCCTTGCCCATGTAATGGTCGATGCGGAAGATCTGCTGCTCGTCGAAATAACGGTGCAGCAACTCGTTCAGCACCCGGGCCGACTCGATGTCCTCGCCGAACGGTTTCTCCACCACGATGCGGTGCAGGCCGCGCGGCTTGTTCAGACCGCAGGCGTCGAGATGCTTGATCACGGACGAAAAATCGGTCGGCTTGATCGCCAGGTAAAACACCACATGCGAGCAGACGCCCATCTTGGGCCTAGCCAACACCTCTTTCAACCGCTCGTAGGATTCCGCCTCGTTCAACTCGCCGCGCAGATAATCGAAGCGGGCGACGAAGCGCGCCAGCACCGCCTCGTCGACCGGCCGCTTGGCCTTGACTACTTCCGCGACGTGGCCGCGCCAGGCGGTATCGTCCCAGTCACGCCGGGCAAAGGCCGTGAAGGTCAGGGCCTCGGGCAGCTTGCCGGCCAACTCCAGGTGCAGCAAGGCTGGCAGCAGCTTCTTCGTGGCCAGGTTGCCGGTGGCACCGAAGATCACGAAATTACATGGCGGCAACGGCTGTTCTTGCTCGATCATGCTCACTCCCCCTTGCCTTGCACGGCGTGGCCGCCGAAGCCCTTACGCATCATCGATAGCAACTTGGCGGCGTAGTCGTTCTTGCCCTGGGTCGCGAAACGCATCATCAAGGCAAG
>JAJZTV010000096.1 GCA_021847385.1 Pseudomonadota bacterium
GCTGGCGAACACATAAGAAGCCCTCTCCCCCAGCGCGATGATCTTGCGTCGGTAGCCTAAGGTCGCGGCCGTCAGTTGCACCAGTTCGGCCAGGGTGTAGACCGTAGGGCCGCAGAGTTGATAGGTCTGGCTGAAGGTGTCGGTGTTGTCGAGGCTCTCGGCAAAGGCGCGCGCGACATCGCCGACATAGACCGGTTGGAACCGTGCATTGCCGTCGGCCAGGGGCACGACCGGCGCGAATCTGAGCAGGCGGGCGAATAGCTTGAGGAAGCGGTCACCCGGACCGAAGATCACCGAGGGCCGGAAGATCGTGGTGTGCAGGTGATGGGTCTTCTCTGCCGCACGCACTATGGCCTCGCCGTCGGCCTTGGTCTGTTGATAGACGCTGGGCGAATTCACGTCGGCACCGAGCGCGCTCATCTGCAGCAGCCGGTGCACGCCTGCGGCATGGCAGGCCGTTACGATCTTGCGCGGCAGTTCGGCATGGGCATGTTCGAATGCCTTGCGATGGCCGTGTAGGATGCCGACCAGATTGATCACGGCATCGATACCGGTGAACAGCGCCTTGAGTGCCTGCGGGTCGTGGATGTCGGCCTCGACGATTTCGACGCCAGGCAGGGGCAGTAGGTGCTTGCCCTGCTCGCGCCGGCGAGTGGCGATGCGCACGCGCTTGCCTTGGGCGACCAGAAGGGCGGCGAGGTGCGCACCGACGAAGCCGCTGCCGCCAAGGATGCAGATGTTGTTGCAGCTCATGTTTTTGTTCATTCCCTGTCGATATGTGAATTGTAGCGGGTGAGGCCGACTATTGCCCGTGCAGATAAATGGCAAAACTATTGATGAGGTAAATCGATAGCAAGAACAGGCTGAGCCAGCCTACGCTCTTCAACACCCGTTTCTGCGGCCGGTAGAATAGACCGATGATGGCGATGCCGCTCATCATCATGGCCGACAACGCCGAGATGATGTGGGTCGGCGAGACGGCAGAGAGCAGCGGGCCAGGTCGATAGGCCAGATCGTCGAGGGCCAGGATGGCGACGTTGAACAGGTTACTGCCGAGTACGTTACCTAGGGCCATGTCGATTGCGCCAAGGCGTAGCGCAAAGACAGTGACCACCGTTTCCGGTAAGGATGTGGCCATGGCGACAAGGAGGGTGCCGACGAAATCTTCGCCCCAACCCATCATGTGGGCAATTTTTTTACCGATGAAAGGCAGCCAGGTGCCGGCGATGACCACGATCGCCGCGGCCATGGCATAGCCGAGCTTGGCCTGACTCAGACTGATGCCGTGCTTGCGGATTTCTCGCCTGGTCATCGGCAGAGGTTGTGCCTGTTCGTAACGAAACAGGGTACGGATGGCAAGGGCATAGAAGACCAGGATCAGTGGGGTATAGAGCCCGATGTGGCCAAGTGACCACATCATGTCGGCTTGGCTGAGCAGGATACTGCTGCCGACAAAGCCGATCAGCACCACGCCGAATCCGGCTGATAGTGCATGTCCGATGTGGGCACGGGTATAAACCGATTCCTTGCGCAGCAAAAAATCGAGGATCACGATCAGTGCCAGGTTGAACACACAGCTACCGAGCACATCGCCAACGGCGATATTCGGACTGTCGGCGGCAGCTACCGAACTGAGACCGGTGGCGAGTTCGGGCAAGGAGGTGACCGAGGCGATCAGGATCAAGCCGACCCAGGTGAACGATAGCCCCATCTCTTCGGCGATGATGCCGCCATAGAGCGATAGGCGTTGCCCGGCCCAAGTGATCAGGGCAAGGCAGAGCAAGAATTGAAGCCAAGTCAGGAGCATGGCAAACACGATCCTATCGGCATGGAGAGTAGAATACTAACTCGCGGATAAGCAGCGGAGCCATGCCTCAGATGAATTTGGAGTTTTTGCCGGCCTGGCCATTGCAGATCAATGCCATGCTGGTTTTCGGCATATTGATCCTGATCGGCCTGCTTGGCGGTTATCTGGCCGCCAAGACCCGGTTTCTGCCGCGCATCACCGGCTTTATCGCCATCGGCCTGTTGATGGGGCCGAGCGGGCTTGGCCTGTTCGGCGCCGAGGTGCTCGACTTCGCCAAATATTTCGTCGAGATCGCACTGGGGCTGATCCTGTTCCAGATGGGGCGACTGCTCGATATCCGGCAAGCCTTGCAGGAACGGCCGCTGATCGGCGCATCGCTGCTGGAATCGGCCCTGTCGTTCGGCCTGATCTTCGTAGCCTTGAGTGGGCTTGGTCTTGATCGCTTGCATGCCGCGCTGGCCGGTGCCATCGGCATCTCGTCCTCGCCGGCGGTGGTCATGCTGGTGGTACGCGAACTCGGGGCGCAAGGACCGATGACCGAGCGCGCCCTGATGCTGGTCGCCATCAACAATATCCTGGCTTTCCTGGTGTTCACCTCGCTGTTGCCGCTGCTGCACTACAGTCAGGCGGCCGATTGGAACACCATCCTGCTGCAGCCGGCCTACCGCTTGCTGTCCTCGTTGGTGCTGGCCTGGTTGCTGGCCCGCTTGCTGTTGTTCCTGGCGGCCCGCTTCGGCCGCGACGAGGGCGTCCAGTTCGCGCTGATCCTCGGCACGATCGTCGGTGCGGTCGGCCTGGCCGTCATGGTCAAGGCCTCCTTCCTGCTGACCCTGTTGTCCCTGGGCGTGCTCAGCCATAACCTCGACCGCAAGCACGTGCTGGAGAAAATGGATCTCGGCCATGTCACCGAAATCTTTTTCGTCATCCTGTTCGTTGTCTCGGGGGCCCGCTTGCACATCGATGACCTCGCGCTGGCCGGTTGGGCGGCAGTGGCCTTCGTGCTCGCCCGCTTTGCCGGCAAATCGCTGGGCGTGATGGTACTGGCGCCCGCTGTCCTACCCCGGCAGAAGGCGGCCCTGATGGGCCTGATTTTGCTGCCGATGGCGGGGATGGCCATCGGCCTCACCCAGTCGGCAGCCAACCTGTATCCGGAATTCGCCAAGACCCTGTCCGCCATCATTCTCGGCGCGATCACTATCCTGGAAACGATCGGCCCCATCGCTACCGAATTCGCCCTGAAGCGCAGCGGTGAGGTGGCCGACAGCGCGAAGGTGGAGCACTGATGGCCCTGCATGAATTCTTTCTCTATTTCGCGATCATCCTGATCGCCGCCCGCTTGTTCTCCGAGGTGGCTACGCGTCATGGCGTCCCGGCGGTGATCGGCGAACTCGCCGCCGGCCTGCTGCTGGGGCCGTCCTTGCTCGGCTGGGTGAGCCCGGATGAGACCATGAAACTGTTGGCCGAGATCGGCATCATCCTGCTGCTGTTCGAAGTCGGCATGGATACCGACGTCTACCGTTTGGCCGAATCCGGCACTAAGCCTTTGGTGGTGGCAACGGCCGGCTTCGTGCTGCCCTTCCTGCTCGGCTATGGCTTATGCACCTGGGTGTTCGGCCTGCCGGAATTAGTCGGCTTGTTCATCGGCGGCACCCTTACCGCCACCAGCATCGGCATCACCGTGCGCGTGCTCGACGATCTCGGCCGGCGCAAAAGCGACGAGGCGCAGATCGTCGTCGGTGCCGCAGTGCTCGACGACATCCTCGGTGTCTTGGCCTTGGCGTTTTTGTATCAGTTCGCCGTGCAGCACGAGGTGTCGCTGGCGGCGACCGGCGAGGTCGGCTTGTACATTCTGTTGTTCATGCTGCTGTCGCCCTTGGCGGCCAAGGCAGTGGCCAAGGTTATCGATCATTTCGATCAACGCGCCGCCACGCCGGGTTTGTTGTTGACCATGGCCTTGGCCTTGATCATGTTGTTCTCCTGGCTGGCCCATGCGGTGGGGGCGCCGGTGATCATGGGCGGCTTCGCCGCGGGCATCGCCTTCGGCCAGCACTTCCGCTTCACCCTGGTGCACCGGCTGCCCGGCGGCCGGCGCATCGAGTCCTGGTTCGCGCCCAGCCCCAAGCTCGCACACCGGCTGGAAGAACAGATGCGGCCCCTGATCCATACCTTCGCGCCGCTGTTCTTCGTCATGGTCGGCGTCTCGCTCGACCTCAATGCGGTCGACTGGGGCTCGACCTTCGTCTGGGCCCTGGCCTTGTCGCTCTTGTCGGTCGCCTTCGTCGGCAAGCTCGCGGCCGGTTTTTGTATCAAGGAAAAGCGCCTGTCCCAGATCGCTATCGGTCTGGCCATGATCCCGCGCGGCGAGGTCGGCCTAATCTTCGCGCAACTAGGCTATTCGCAGCGAATCCTATCGGGCGAACTGTACGCCGCGCTGTTGATCGTGATCGCGCTCACCACCTTGGCGCCACCCTTTATCCTCAAGGCGTTCTATGGCCGTTACGGCGACCGGCTTTCTGGTTGATACCCACAGCCATCTCGACGCCGGCGAGTTCGACGCCGACCGCGATGCCGTCTTCGATCGGGCCTGTGCGGCGAAGGTGAAAGTGCAGGTCATACCGGCGGTGACCGCGGCCAATTTCGCCGAGGTCGCCGCCACTTGCCGGCGTTACCCCGGTTGCCTGCCGGCCTGGGGCATGCACCCGATGTATATCCATGTGCATCACGAACGGCATCTGATCGAACTGCGCCGACAGATCGAGCAATGGCGGCCGGTGGCGGTCGGCGAGATCGGCCTCGACCTGTTCGTGCCCAATCTGGATTACGCGACCCAGGAATTCTTCTACGCCGAGCAACTGAAACTCGCCAAGGAGTTCGACCTGCCGGTGTTGCTGCATTGCCGCCGGGCCAACGATCAAATCTTGAAACAGCTGCGCCGTTTCAAATTGAAGGGCGGCATCGCCCACGCCTTCAACGGCAGTCCGCATCAGGCCGAGGAATTCATCAAGCTCGGCTTCAAGCTGGGTTTTGGCGGTGCCTTCACTTACCCCCGGGCCAACAACCTGCGCCGGCTGGCCGCCGATTTGCCGCTGGCGGCGATCGTGTTGGAGACCGACAGCCCGGATATCGCGCCGGCTTGGATCGGCAGAGGGCGCAATGAGCCGGCTGAGTTGGCGCGCATCGCTGCCAGCCTGGCCGAGCTACGCGGTGTCGGTGTCGAGACCGTGGTCGAACAGACCACGCAGAACGCGCGCGAATTGTTCGGTCCGGTGTTTTAGTCCAGCCCGAAACGCCGGGTCTCGCCGTGGCGCAGCAGATAGAAGGTGCCGGCTTCGATCTTGGCCCCGGCGCGGGCAGCCATGAAATCCTTGGGCGGTTGGTCGAGCGATTCGTCGGACAGTTCGAACGTACCCCAGTGGATGCCTAGGCTTTGCCGTGCACCAAGGTCTTGATGGATGCGGATCGCTTCATCAGGTGCAACGTGGTGGCGGGCCATGAACCAGCGCGGCTCGTAGGTGCCGACCGGGATCGCGGCGAGATCGGGCGAGCCCAGCCGGCGGTGGATAGCCTTGAAATCGTCGGAGTAGCCGGTATCGCCGGCAAAGAAGAAGCGCGTGCGATCGGCTTGCAACCACCAGCCGCCCCACAGGGTTTGATTGCGGTCCCACAGCGTGCGTTGGCTCCAGTGCTGCACCGGCGTGAAGACCAGGCGCAGCTTGCCTAGGCGGGCCTCGTCCCACCAATCGAGTTCGCTGACATTGCCGATGCCGCGTTCGGCGAACCAGGGTTTGAGGCCAAGCGGTACGAAGAAGCGCAGCTTATCGCCGAAGCGGGCATGCAGGCGGTCGACCGTATCGGCGTCGAGATGATCGTAATGGTTATGCGAGATCACCACCGCGTCGATCTTGGGCAAATCGTCGAAGGCGATGCCGGGTTGGGCGTGGCGTTGCGGGCCGAGAAAATGCACGGGCGAGGCGCGCTCCGACCAGATCGGATCGGTCAGGATGTTGAGGCCGCCGAGTTGTACCAACAGCGTCGAGTGGTTGATCCAGGTCACCGTCGCTTGTTGCCGATTGCGCTGGAGAAAATTCAGCGCGGGCATGACCGAGGCGACCACCGGGTAGCCCTGCGCTGGCGGTTTGGGTAGGCCCTGCATGCGGCGTTCCCATTGCCAGCGCCAGAAGTAGCGGCCGCCATTGGGGGCCGGTTGCGTGTTGTTGCGAAAGCCTCCGGCTGTGTGATGCGGCTTGCTGGCATCGTAATAGGGATTGCCGTGGCTGCAGCCGGCCAGTGCGAGTGCGGCAAAAAACCACAGTGTTGTGTGCAAGAACCTAGGCATGCCTGACATGTCATCCCATCTGCGATTCGACTGAATTAATCTTAAAGCAAACCGTCCCGAGGGTGTTTCATGGCTGTCTGGACCATCCCCAACTTGTTCACTTTCGCCCGCTTGCTGCTGGTGCCATTTGTGGCCTGGCAGTTGCAGGCGCAGCAGTGGGTGCCGGCGTTTTGGCTATTTGCCATTGCCGCGGCGACCGATATGCTCGATGGCAGCTTGGCCCGACTGCTCAATCAACGCAGCGAGTTCGGCGCTTGGCTCGACCCCATCGCCGACAAGCTGATGCTGTTGACCGCCTTGTCGCTGCTGACCTGGACGGAACTGCTGCCGCTATGGTTCGCGCTGCTGGTGTTGGCGCGGGACGGTGTCGTGCTCAGCGGCGCGGCGGCCTATCGCCGCCTGACTGGCGGTCTGCGCGTGGCGCCGACCTGGCTGGGCAAGACGGCGGTGATGCTTGAGTTTGTGCTGATCGCTGCGGTTCTGGCCGAGGTCGCTTTGCACCTCGGCTTATCGCCCTGGCTGCCTTATCTGCTTTGGCTAACGGCCATCGTGGCCGCGGCCTCGGGCCTGCAATATGTCTGGCTGTGGTCGGGCAAGACGCGCAGTTTCTTGCGGGCGGTCAGGTCTTGAACTGATTCACCGCAGTCCGTAGTTCTTCCGCCAGCTTGTCCAAGCGTTCGCTCGCCTCATGGACCTCATGGGCGGAACCGGAGGCCGTGCGTGCCACATCGCCGATGTTGCCGATATGGTCGCTGATGTCTTCCGCGGCTTGGCTTTGCTCTTGGGCGCTGGCGGCGACTTGAGCCGTCATGCTGGTGATCTGGCCGACGGCGCCGGCGATATTGCCCAAGGCCTCCGCCGTGTTTTCGACGAACTCGACCCCTTCCTTGGAACGGCTCTCGGCCTGGTGAATGACCGCGACCGCTTCGTTGGCCGCGCCTTGCAATTTGTCGATGATGGTTTCGATTTCGCCGGTGGCGGATTGGGTGCGTTGGGCCAGGGTGCGCACCTCGTCGGCCACCACGGCAAAACCGCGGCCTTGTTCGCCGGCCCGGGCGGCCTCGATGGCGGCGTTCAGCGCGAGCAGGTTGGTCTGCTCGGCGATCTCGCGGATCAGGCCGAGCACCCGGCCGATGTCGCGGCTGTCGGCATCGAGCCGCTGAATGACATCGACGGCACCGTTCAGCGTCTCCGCCATGGTCTCGATCGCCCCCATGGCCTCGGTGGCGATCAGGGCGCCGTCGTGCGCTTGCGAGTTGGCACCTTGGGCGGCCGTGGCGGCCTCTTGGATATTCTGGGCCACGCCCTGTACGGTGCGGGCCAAGTCTTGCAGCACGCTGGAGAGGTGCTGGGTGTTGGCCAGTTGCTGGTCGGCGCCTCGCTCGGATTGGGTGGAGGTATCCAATAGGGCATGGGTGACTTCGCCTAGATTACGCGTCGCCTCGCCGA
>JAJZTV010000097.1 GCA_021847385.1 Pseudomonadota bacterium
CCGATCGCCGGTGCAACAGCCAGCACGCTGGGCGGCAACCCGCTGCACCTGGTCACCCACTTCGAATATCAGTGGCTCGACTCCAAGGGCAACGACATGTACGGCAAATTGCCGATGGCGATGAAGCTGGCCAAGATCGACCAGAACAAGGCCACCGGCGACCTGACCGTTTACGACGTAAGCAACATCAGCATGGCCGGGGTCGACGGCTTGTGGATTCCCTGCGCCGGTTCGCTGTCGCCGTGGAACACCCACCTCGGTTCCGAGGAATACGAGCCGGATGCGCGCTGCATCGAGACCCCAACCGCCCATTCCGCCTGCTCCGGTTCGACCAACAAGCTGGATGCGATGACCACCTACCTCGGCAGCGGCGCCACGCCCAAGGCCTACAACTACGGCCTGACGCCGGAAGTGACGGTGAAGGCCGACGGCAGCACCAGCGTGGTCAAACACCGCACCCTCGGCCGCCTGTCGCGCGAGAAGGCCCAGGTCATGCCGGACAACAAGACCGTGTTCCAGGGCGACGACGGCACCTACAACGTGCTGACCATGTTCGTCGCCGATACCGCCGGCGATCTGTCGTCGGGCACGTTGTACGCCGCCAAGTGGAGCCAGACCAGCGCCAGCAACGGCGGCAAGGGCAACCTGCAATGGATCAAACTGGGCAAGTCCAGCGACGCCGCGATTGCGACGCTGGCGAACAGCCTGAAGTTCAGCGACATCTTCGATGCCCAGACCGCCACCAAGAACAGCAGCGGCAGCTATGATGCCGCGCCCGCCGGCTACACCCAGGTCATGGCCGGCCACAGCAGCCTGCTGGTGGAAAACCTGAAGCTGAAGGCCGGCATGGAGACCGCCGCGGCCTTCCTGGAAACCCGGCGCTATGCCTCGTTCAAGGGCGCCACCAGCGAGTTCGAAAAGTTCGAAGGCGTTGCGCTGAATACCGCCGACAAGAAGGTCTACCTGGCGATGAGCCGGATCGGCAACGGCATGGAGGACAAGTCGGCCGACCCGATCAACCACATCAAGGTCGCCAAGCTGACCGCCGGCGGCGTCTATGAAATGAAGCTGGCCGCCGGCCAGGCCGACTCCGACGGCAATGCCATCGCCAGCGACTACGTCGGCACCGAGCTGTCCGGCCTGGTACTGGGCGAAGACACCAGCAAGGACGCCGTCGGCAACACCTGCGCGGTCGAAAAGATCTGCAACCCGGACAACCTCTGGTATTCGGAGAAGCTGCGCACCCTGTTCATCGGCGAAGACAGCGGCGCCCACGTCAACAACTTCCTCTGGGCCTACAACGTGGACAGCAAGGCGCTGAGCCGCATCCTCAGCCTGCCGGCCGGCGCCGAGTCGACCGGCCTGCAGGCCGTCGACAACAACGGCGGCTTCGGCTACATCATGTCCAACTTCCAACATGCCGGCGACTTCACCAGCAGCACCGCGGCCGACCTCAAGACCCGGCTGGCGCCGATGATCGACACCAAGAAAGCCGCGGTCGGCTACATCGGCCTGGGCAAGAGCCTGCCCTAACCACTAAAACCAGGGAGTCATCGAGCGGCGCCTGCGGGCGCCGTTTTTTTTGCTATCGACTGGACACCTTGATGGAGCCGCTCGGCCTGCCCTGGGCATCCACGCGTAGATTGGGCAGGCCCAACTCGTCGAGGAACGCGCCGCCGTCCGGCATGCCCTTGAGCATCGCAATGGTCGAGGCGCTGCCGGCGACCAGGCAGGAATCGGCCAGCACGGTCACGGCCTGCATGCCTTGCACCGGCCAGCCGCTATGGGGATTCAGGATATGGCAGTAGCGCCGGCCGTCGATCTCGACATAGCGCTCGTAATCGCCACTGCTGGCCAAGGCCCCTTGCAGCATCGGGATGGCGGTCAACATGCCGCTGCGCCGCGGATGGCGGATACCGACCAGCCAAGGCGAGCCGTCGGGCTGCGCGTCGAGGACATGGATGTCGCCGCCCAGATTGACCAAGCCGGAAGCAATGCCGCGCTCGCGGCACAGCGCAGCGGCCCGGTCGGCGGCATATTCCTTGACCACGCCGCCGAAATCCAGCTCCATACCGACAAGGGGCAAATACAAATTCGGCCGCTGCCATTGCACCTTGGCCCAACCGACCAGCGGCAAGAGGTGTTCTATTTCACCCGGGGCAGGCAAGCGGCCCGCCTTGAAATCCCAGGCGCGGCGCAACACGCCGGAGGTGACGTCGAACAGGCCGTCGCTGTGGTCATGGCAGGCAGCGGCATAATCCAACAGCGCGGCGGTCTCCTCATCGACCGTCACGGCCTGCACGCCGGCCGAGCGGTTGATCGCGCTCAGCACACTGTCGTCGCGATAACGCGAATAGCGCTGTTCCAACCGGCGCACCTCGACCTCGACCGCCTGCGCCGCCTGCCGGGCCAACCCAGGCGATGGCGCATAGAGCTGCAACTGGTTGTCGCAGCCCATGGCATGGAAGGCGTGGGCATAGAGCTTCATGAAGCCAGATCAGAAGCTGCGGCCGATACCCAAGTAAACGATCTTCGCATAGAGCGGTTCAATCCCCGGCGAGCCGCCACCGCCCAGCTTGAGCGACGATTTCTGCTGATAAAAATCGAAGCCCGCATCGAAGGTATAACCGCCGGGCAGGACCTTGAGCACCTTGATGCCCGTAGTCAGCGAACCGAAGGCGCTCAAGCGCTGGTCGGCGGAATAGAGGCTGCCGAAGATGGCCGGCGGAAAGCTGGGCTGGAAGAAATCGGCCGCGTTCTGCGTGTAATAGCGCAGGCTCGGCCGCAGCGTCCAGCCCGCCCCCACCGGCTGATACCACGCCAGCTCGACGGTATGGGCATGGATGCCCCAGTCGTTGCTGAAATAGCGGTAGTCGGCATGCAGGGCGGCATCGAATTGCGGCAGGTACTGGCGATAACGGGTCAGCCATGCCAGCTGGCGCCGTTCGCGCGGGCGCATATCGAGCGGCTTATACGGGTCGGAAAAATAGCCCGTGCCATCGGAGAGCGCCAGGTTCGACTGGACGATAGCCAAAGGCGTCAGCACCTGGGTGATGCCGACGAAATAGTCGCGCGTGGTGCGCTCTTCCTTGAGAAAGGGGTTGTTGGTGGAACCGATATCGTCGGCGGTCACCGCAAAACCCGCGGCATAGGTGGTATTGCGGTCGTCGCTGTCGACCCGCGCATCGAGGCCGGCCGAACGCGACAGGTAGTCGTGCTCGGTCGATACCGAACCGCTCAGGCCGAGGCTGAACTTCTCGAACAGCCGGGTCAGCTTGGCATCCATGGCCCGGCGGGTTTCGCTGATGCCCTTGCCGGAAGCGCCGCTCACGGTCGACAGATACCACGGCGAAGCGCCGGAGACGCTGTCGTAAGTCATGCTGCCGCTCAACTCGGTCTTGTCGTCGAGTGCGGTGTCCAGCCAAGCCATC
The DNA here is from genome assembly GCA_021847385.1 of Pseudomonadota bacterium. Lineage (GTDB taxonomy): Bacteria > Pseudomonadota > Gammaproteobacteria > Burkholderiales > Thiobacillaceae > Sulfuritortus. The sequence continues at coordinate 3,432 of JAJZTV010000097.1, forward strand.
GGCGCACGCACCCGAATGCGGTCGCGGTCTTTCTGGTAATCCAGGTAGTCCAGGTATTTGATGCCGAGCGTAGTTTGATCGGCGACGGTCGCGGCCTGGGCCAAGCCGGGCAAGGCCGCCGCGGCCGTCATCAGGGCCTTCAGGGTCTTCGACATAACCGGCCCTCGCCCTAGTTGCAGCCGCAGCCGCCGCCGCCCACGCCGTAGCCGCCCGAGGCGGCTTCTTTGGAGCTGTAGACGTGCTGTTTGAAGTGGGCCTCCAAGGGATCGGGGTCGAAGGCCATGGCCGGCTTGGCGAGATAGCCCTTCTCCCAAGGCTGCACGGTGCCACAGCCGCCGAGCAGCAACACCGTCAGCAACACTGCAGTGCGCTTCATTTGCTTGTTCCCTCCAGGGCCTGGCGAATCAGGCCTTCCAACTCTTGCTTCTGGTCATCGCGGAAACCGATGTGCACCTGGCGCACGTTGCCCTCGCGGTCGATCAGGTAGGAACTGGGCATGCCTTTCACCTGATAGGTCGAGGCCGTCTTGCCCTGGTCGTCGAAGGCCACGGTAAACGCGGCGGGATGCGCGGCCAGAAACGCCTCGGCATCGCTGCGCTGGCTATCCACGTTGACCGCCAACACCTCCAGGCCCTGGCCGGCAAAACGCTGCTTGATCTCATTCATCCAGGGAAACGATTTACGGCACGGGGCGCACCACGAGGCCCAGAAATCCAGGTACACCACCTTGCCGCGATAGTCCGCCAGATGCACCGGATTGCTTTTCGCCGAGGCCAAGGAAAAATCGGGCGCGTGCTCACCCGGGCCCAAGGCCGATGCGCCGGTGGCGGCCCCGGCAGAGGCCGCGGCCAACCACATTGCGAGGATGCGTTTCATCATGTCCCCTTACAGGCCGGCCTGGGCCAGCCAATCGGTAATCGTGCCCAGGTCGGCCGGATTACTATTACCGACCGGTTTGCTGGCATCGTAGTAGTAAACCCGGCCGTTCTGAGTGGCCAGGTAGACATTGGTGTTGCTGTAATGGCGCAAATAATAGCCAGAGACGTTCTGCGACGTGGCACGCGGGCTCAACAGCGACGGTGCGGCAGCCTCGGCCCAATTGAACAGGCGGTCGGAATCGTTGCCGTTGGGGGTGGCCAGGTAGGCCGCGATGTTCTGCAATTCGGCATCGCTCAGGCTAGAAAGTATGATCATGCCGCCCTTGTTTCGGCGAATCGCATCGCGTATCTGCGCCGCGCTATATGGCGCGATGAGCGGGCCGTGGCAACTGGCGCAATTGCCGTTGTAACTGGCCTTGCCGGCATCCAGGCTGGCGGCTTGGCTAGCCGGCAGGCCGACGGCGCAGGCGGCGGCAACGGTGATCGCGGCGATGGTCGAATGGATTCGCATGGAATTCTCCTTAGGGTTTCATCAAGCCCGAACGGCCGCCGGCCGGCTTCGGGCATGCCATAGCGGCATTGGCTCGTCCTCAAACCCCTCTCGCGAGAGGGCTCAGGCCCCGCTCGACGCTTGCGCGCGGCAGGTGGAGGAATTATCGAACACGACCCCACCGGAAAGATGGTCTTATTGGTAACAAGGTGTTACAGCTCATTACGACCGGAGAAACCGCGGATAGTGCGGCGCGATGAAGGCCGGGGCCGAAGCCGCGCTAAACTGGCGGCGACACAGCCTGGATGCGCACGGATGGATAACCTGCTGTATTGGATCGGCCTCGCGGCCGTCGCGGTGAACGCCCTCACCGGCGTGCTCGACGCCGGGCGCAAGCACATGGACCTGGTCGGCGTGGTGATGGTCGGCATGGCCACCGCGCTGGGCGGCGGCACCGTGCGCGACATCCTGCTCCAACGCCCGGTGTTCTGGCTGAGCGACCAGACCTATCTGCTCGCCGCCCTGGCCACCACCCTGTTCGTCTTCTTCGCCCTGCGCCAGCGGCGGCTGCCGCCCCGGCTGTTCCTCATCCCCGACGCCATCGGCCTCGCCCTGTTCACCATCGTCGGCACCCAGATCGCCCTGGACTGGCACGCCCCCTGGCTGGCCGCCAGCCTGCTCGGCATGACCACCGGCGTGGTCGGCGGCGTGCTGCGCGACGTGTTGTGCAACGAAGTGCCGCTGATCTTCGTGCGCGGCGAACTCTACGCCTCGGCCGCCTGGATCGGCGCCCTGGTGCTGATCGGCCTACAGGCCTTGGCGGTGTCGCCGGTGCTCGCCGCCTGGGCCGGCATGGCTGCCGTGCTCGGCATCCGCCTGGCGGCGATGGCGTTTCGGATCACCTTGCCGACGTATTCGGCCAAGGAGTGAGGTTGAAGCAGGGGGCGATCAGAGCCCGTAGCCGGATGTAGCGCAGCGGAATCCAGGCGGAGCCCCCATCCATTTCATTCCATCCGGGCTCCGTCTGCTGCGGGAATGAAGGCGTTATGCCCCTAGGGATCGTGACGACCGCCCACTTAACTTTTCCTTGGGTTAACCCCCGTCGGCAAGCACCACGCCAAACTGGCCGCCAAGCCTCTTGCCACCGCCGTTTCCGCCCGATCCGAAGCACCAACAATGCCAAAAAAACAAGCATTTATTGCATAAAAGGCGCACACTACTCAGTTCGGCACCCGTATCAACCGCCGCTAAGGCCTGCCGAGGCTTGCCCCGCTCCACCGGCGACCACTAGGAGTCATTCTGATGCAACAAATCCTGCAGTTTTTGAGAGCCAACGGTGAGCGGCTCGACACCGAGATCGCGGCGGGCACAGGCGTCTCGCTGAAAAACGTGCGCCAGCTCTTGTCGGAATTGTCGGCCAAGGGCGAGGTGATCATGTGCCGCACGACCCGGTACACCAGCGGCAAGCCGGTGGAAGGCATGCTCTGCCGGGCATCGGGCTATGTGCCGCCCGCCAGCCCAGGCCGCAAGCCGAAACCGGCGGCGGCTATGCAAAAGCCATCAAGGTCTTGAGTTTGGCCTTGGCCGCGCCCGAGGCGAGTACGGCGCGGGCCTGGGCGATACCGGCGGCCAGCGAATCGGCGACGCCGGCGACATAGATCGCGGCGCCGGCGTTGAAGGCGACGATGTCGTGCTCGGGCGACTCCAAATCGTCGAAGGCGCGCATGAAGCGCCGCTTGGCCTCGTCGATGTCGGCCACCGCCAGATGCTCCGACGGGCAGTGCATCAAGCCGAAGTCGGCCGGTTGCACCGCGTATTCCGTGATCTCGCCATTTTTGAGTTCGGCCACGAAACTGACGCCGGCCAGGCTCAACTCGTCCAGACCGTCGGCGGCATGCACCACCAGCACATGGCGGCTGCCCAACTCGCGCAGCACTTCGGCCAGCTTACGCACCAGATCGCGATGGAACACGCCGAGCACCTGGTTGGGCGCACCGGCCGGGTTGGTCATCGGGCCGAGCAGGTTGAACAGGGTGCGCACACCGAGCTCGCGCCGCACCGGCGCGGCATGCTTCATGGCTGAATGATGCTGGGGCGCGAACATGAACCCGACACCGACCTCGCGCACGGCCTGGGCGATGCGCTCCGGCGCCAGATCGACCTTGATGCCGAGCGCCTCCAGCACGTCGGCGCTGCCGCATTTGGACGAGACCGAACGGCCGCCGTGTTTGGCCACATGCGCCCCCGCCGCCGCCGCGACGAAGGCCGCGGCGGTGGAGATGTTGAAGGTATGGGCACCGTCGCCGCCGGTGCCGCAGGTATCGACCAGATGCTCGACGCCCGCAAGCGGCACCTTGGTCGACAACTCACGCATCACCTGCGCCGCCGCGGCCAACTCGATCACGGTCTCGCCCTTGCAGCGTAGGCCGATGATGGCGCCGGCGATCTGGGCCGGCGTCAGTTCGCCGGTCATCACCGCGCGCATCAGGCCGAGCATCTCGTCGCGGCCGAGGTCTTCGTGGCCGATCAGTTTGTTGAGTGTTGCGGGGAAATTCATGCGCATCCTTTGAAAATCTTGTCTGCCCTGGCCGTAGCCGTTTTGGCCGTGCCGCTGCGATTTTCGCCGAATTGCCGGTTTTACGAAACCCAAAAAGAATGGCGCCCGCGGGCGCCATTCGAGCTGGAGCGATGGGGATTACTTCAGCTTTTTCACGCCCATCATGTCGAGCACGTATTTCTCATACAGCGGCTCGGTCGTGCCTTTCTTCATCTTGCGCAGGAAGTACTTCTC
>JAJZTV010000098.1 GCA_021847385.1 Pseudomonadota bacterium
TGATGAAAAACAGGAAGACCTGTAGCCGTGCCGAACAGAGCGACAACGGGATCACCAGCATGGTCAGCCGGCGCAGGGCCTGCGAGCGCATCACCCGCGTGCCGAGGATGGCCGGCACGTTGCAGCCGAAACCCATCAACTGCATGACGAAGGCGCGGCCGTCGAGGCCCAGGCGGCTCATCAGCGCGTCCATCAGGAAGGCGGCGCGCGACAGATAGCCGCTGTCTTCCACCACGGCCATGACCATGAAGAAGATCACGATGATCGGCAGGAAGCTGGCGACCGTGCCCAGGCCGTCGTAGAGGCCGTCGACGAGGAAGCTGCGCAAGCCCAAGGGCAAGTGCGTGGCGGCGGGCGTCAGCCAGTCGTCCTTTAGGTAGCCGAGCAGGCCGTTGAGGCCGTCCTGCAAGGGGGCGCCGACCGTATAGATGGCCTGGAAGGCCAGATACATGATGGCGAAGAACAGGGGCAGGCCCAACCAGGGGTGCAGCATGAACCGGTCGATACGGTCGGTGAGCGTGGCCGGCATCTGGATCGGCGTGGCAATGCTTTGGCTGACCAGCGTGGCGAGTTCTTGTTCGATGGAATCGTCGTGTTGGAACGCCGCCTTGTCGGCATGCTGTAGCTTGGGGTGCAACTTGAGTTGTTCGGCGAGTGTTTGCTTGGCGATATCGAAACCGCCGCCGAATTTGGCGGACAGCAGGCAGACCGGTGCGCTCAGGGCTTGCGATAGGCGTGCCGTGTCGATGCGGATGCCGAGTTTCTTCGCTTCGTCCGCCATGTTGAGCAAGACCAACATGGGTAGGCCCAAGGCCTTCAGTTGCAGGGGCAGGGCGAGCTGGCGGTCGAGCTGACAGGCGTTGAGCACGACGACGAACAGGTTGACCGGCTGGGTTTCCAGAAACCGCCGCACCACCAATTCGTCCTCGGAGAAGCCGTGCATGTTGTAGATGCCGGGCAGGTCGACCACTTCGACCATCGCGTCGTTCAGCAAAATCTTGGCGGACAGCAGATCGACCGTGATGCCGGGCCAATTACCGATGCGGGCACCGGCACCGGTGAGTCGATTGAAGAACGTGGACTTGCCCGTATTGGGCATGCCCAGCAGGGCGATACGCTTCATACGGCGAGACAGACCGAGATATGCGCGGCCTCGCTGCGGCGTAGGATCAGATCGGTATGGCCGACGCGAACCTGCATCGGGCCGTTGAACGGGCCGATCCGGATTACTTCGATGGTGCTGCCGGGCCTGAGCCCCAGGCCAGCCATGCGGCGCGACAACTCCTTGCCGACGTGGAGGTCTTGTATCGTGCCGCGCATGGTGGGCTTCAGCTGATTCAGGGGCGTCATGGTTAACCGCACGTGATGAGAATGATTCTCACGATACTAAAGAAATTAGAAGATGTACAGGTCTTTTTTGATGGAGGGTCAATGGGGCTGCTTGCCTGCGCGGACCAAGCGTTCGATCGATCGAGGCCAGTGCTTGAGATCGTCGGCTTGGAATCGGCTAAGGCATGCCATTTCATGCTCTGTGAATGGGTCGATCGCCTGCAACTGCATGTCGAGTACGGCGATGCCGGCCTCCGAGGCATCGCCGCCGCCTGCGCTCCGCGCGTGCAGGCGTTGTCGGAGCAGGGCTTCGTCAGCTTGCAGGGCCAGGATATGCAGCGGGACGTCCATGGCCGCGGCCAGTTGCGCGAAAGGCGCGCGGTGTGCCTGTTTGAGGAAGGTGGCATCGACGATGACTGGATAGCCTGCCCGGAGCAGGCCGCGGGCGAGGTCGTGCAGATGCTGGAAGGTCTGGACGCTGGCGGCTTCGGTATAGATCCCGCCCTCGATGTGTCGGCTCGTTTCCAGGGCGCCCAGGCCGAACAGGCGTTTGCGCTCGACATCGGAGCGAAGACGAACGGCGCCGAGCTGTTCCAGGACTTGCTGCGAGAGCCAGGTCTTGCCCGAGCCGGAAACGCCATGCATCAGCAGCAGTTTGGCTTGCGCACCTTGGGATAGGGTAGCGGCCAAACGTAGATAGCCGCCCATCTCGCCGGCCGCGCCGATCTCGCCTTGATGGGCTCGGATGGCAGCAACCTTGGCCCTGACCATGGCGCGATAGACCAGATAGAAGCGGAACACCGGCAACCCGGCATAGTCGCCGGTATGTTCCAGATAGCGGTTGAGTAGACGCCAGGCCAGCGGTGCATGTTCGCGATGGATGAGGTCCATGAACAGAAAGGCCAGTTCGCTCAAGACATCGATCCAGCGCAATGCGGGATTGAACTCGATGCAGTCGAAGATCAAGGGGGCATCGGCTACCCAGGCGATATTGCCCAGATGCAGGTCGCCATGGCACTCGCGGATAAAGCCTAAGCGCTTGCGTTCGCTGAAGGCCGCCGCCAGGCCGTGGCCTTCGGTCCGGGTCCAGGCCTCCAGGTGGTCGAGCAAGGTTTGCATTTCGGGCGATGGTCCAAGTGCCCGAATCTGCGCGAAATTTTCCAGGGCGGGCTGCAGTGCGGCGGCGGGCTCGCCGAATGGGCTATCGCGAGTGGCAGGGGGCAGGTCGCGATGGAACCGGGCGACGGCATCGGCGATCGCATCGATCTGTGTCGCGCTGATCCGATGGGCTTGATCGAGTGTGCTATCGGCCGGGAAGGCACGCATGCGCACGGCCCAGTCCAGCACCGGGCCGTCGCCGGCGATCTTCGGCGCCGACTCGCTGCCGGTGATGGCGACGGTGTCGAGATAGATCTGCGGCGCCAGCCGGCGGTTGAGCCGAACCTCTTCTTCGCAAAAGTGCCGGCGCTTGTCTAGGCTACTGAAATCGAGAAAACCGAGGTTGAGCGGTTTTTTGATTTTGTAGGCGAAGTCGCCGGCGATCAGTACCCACGAGATGTGGGTTTCGATCAGCCGGACTTCGTGGACCGCATGCGGGTAAGCGCAGGGGTCCAGCAAGTGGGCGATGAGTTCGGGCAGGGACATGGCGCGTTTCCGGGTGCGTCCCTCATGATAGACGCGCTATGTGCTGAACGGCTAAAACTCGTATTCCATTTGCAGGCGGAAGGTCCGGTCGGCCGCGGCATCGGACAGGCCGAACAGCAGGGCGGCGTTGTAGTTGAGCGCCTGCCGCGCCGCCAGCGGTAGCTTGCCAAATACCGCCGGGCCGGCCCGGTGGGATTGCTCGTGCCGATTGGCCCAGTGGTTCCATTCGCCGATATCGCCGAAACCCTGCAGGCCGTATTCGAATGCGGGTTGGGCACGATATTTGACCTGCCATTGATAGCCCATTTCGGTTTTTGCCGGCGCCTCCGAGTCGAAATGCCGCTCGAACAACACGTTGCCGTTCAGCTGCAGCAAGCCCCGGTCGACCTGGAACAGCGGACCAGCCCGGAGCTCGTAGCCCTCGCTGCGGTCTTGCGGGCGCTCAATTTCCACGATCAAGCCGACATCGACCGGATACTCGCCGGGTTCGGTCAATTGGAACTTGTTTTCCCATTCGATGGCGTCGTATTTGAGTCCATCGCTACCTTGTTTCTGGTATTTGACATAGACCTCGGTGAACCAATTGTCACTGGCGCCGTAACCGAAACCCAGGCTGCTTGCCGTTCCCTTCGGCGAGTCACCGCCGTCCTGGCGGCCGAACTTGAAATCGATTTCGCGTTCGCCGGCTTCGACATGTGGCGTGTAGATATAGTCGGCAGGGCCGGCAACGGCGTTTTGCAGGCAAAAGAAGGCCATGACCGCGCTAGCGGCGACTGTGTACTTCATCGGATTTCCTTTCAGGTTGTGCGAAGTCCGGCGGAAAGGGAGGGCGCCCGCTTCCAGCGCATCCCCAAGCCGATCAGGGTCAAGGTGGCGACATAGAAGATCACTTGCATTGCGGTCGGTTGTGCCTCATAGCCGGCGACGAGGTGGAGCAGCGATCCCAGGGTGGAGGCCATGGGCAGGGCCGCGCTGGTGTCCCAGAGTGGCGTCGCGATGCCGGGCAATAGGTCGGCTTGAATCAGGAATTTGGCCATTTGCCCGGCCATGCCGGCCGCCAGCAAGAGCAGTAATAACGCGATGACGTCGAATACCCGCTTCAGTGGGATGCGGATCAGGCCCCAATAGACCACGGCGCCGGCGCCGGCGCCGGCTAACAATCCTAAGCTGCCGCCCGTCAGCGCATGGCGTAGATCGAGCCCGCCGCCGGAAGCCAGGCCATAGAGGAAGAGAGCGGTTTCCGAGCCTTCGCGCAACACGGCGACGGCGATCAGGATTGCGATGGCGGACAGTTCGCGTCGGCCGTCGCGCACGGCATGCGCGACGTGCTTAGCGTCGGCTGCCATCTCGGCCCCGTGCTTGGCCATCCAGATGTTGTGCCAGCCCAGCATGACGACGGCAAGGCCGAGCACGCCGGCATTGAATAGCTCCTGGCCGATGCCATCCGCCCATTGGGCGATGCTGTCCATCAGCCCGGCGACCAACAGCGCACCGAATACGCCGGCCACGATACCTGCACCGATCCAGCGGTTGCGGCCCGGTATGGTCTTGGTTGCCGCGGCGATGATGCCGATCAGTAGCGCCGCCTCAAGGGTTTCGCGAAAGACGATGAGCAGGGTGCCGAGCATGATCGCTTACTCTGCGATGAGCGTACCGCGGGCGGTCTGCTCGTTGAATTCGCCAACGAAGGGATACTGACCAGGGGTGAGCGGGCCGATATAAATGGTCGCCTTGGATTTGCCAGGGATGACCTTTTCCCGGTTCAGCTTGTGGCTCTCGAATTCTTCCGGCGTGGCGTCCAGGTTGTTGACGATCAGCTTGATTTTCTGGCCGGCGGGCACGCGGAGCTCGGTCGGCTCGAAGCGATGGTCTTTGATGGTGAGGTCGAATTCGGTGCTGGCGGCGAGGGTTAACGGCGATGCCAGGATCGCAAGCGCAAACAGGGTAAGTTTCACGGTGTGCTCCTTGAGGAATGGTTGTTGATATTGAATCACAAATAAAAATGATTATCAACAGTATTGCAGATGAGAATTGTTATCGTTATGATGTGGCCATGATGGATCGTCAAAAACACACAGAACCCGCGGCGGCCACAAGTGGCGCGCCTTCGGCAGAAAAGCCCCTATCGACCGAGCAATTGTTCGGTGCCGGCAAAGTGGTGCTGATCGAACATCGGGGTGAGCGATACCAACTCCGGCTGACCCAAAACGGCAAGTTGATCCTGACCAAATAACCTTTTAGCCAGCCAACGGGCATCTTCGCCCCTGTAGCCAGCCAGCGTGACAACCATGGAGCATCATCATGAAGCGATACGCTAGCTGGCTGTTGGCTATGGCTGCCGTTTGTGCAGTCCCCGCCGAGGCGGATGAAAACCTGCTGGGCTACACCACGGGGGCGGAAGCGCTGCCCAAGGGGGCCAAAGAGCTCTACCAGTACATCACCCTGCGCCAGGACAAGAGTGTCGGTAAATACGAGGCTGTGGATTACAAGACCGAGTTCGAGTATGGCTTGTCCCACCGCCTGTCCGGCTCCATCGCGGCGAAGGCGATGAGTCTCGATACCCAAGGCCTTTTAATCGACGGCTACCTGCCGGCCGACCGGCAATTCAGCCCGCGCCTGAGCGGTATCGAGGCCGGTCTCAAGTACAACTTCCTAAGCCCGGTGAAGGACGGCATCGGAGTGGGCATGGCCGTGGAGGCGAGTTATAGCTGGATCGACCCCCACTCCGGACAGGACAAGGACACCCTGAACCTCGAGACTAAGCTGCTGCTCCAGAAGAATTACCTGGACGATACCCTGTCCTGGGCGACCAATCTCGGCATCGAGGCGACCTACGCCAAGCGCGGCGATATCGCCAATCTACCGGCCGGCTTCGATTGGCCGACCGATCCGGAAATGGAGATCGAGTTCACCGGCTCGACCGGGCTGGCCTACCGTTTCGCGCCTAATTGGTTCGCCGGTGCCGAACTGACCTATCAGACCGAGTTCGAGACCGAGATCGGCCAGGAACGCTGGTCCTTGTTCGGTGGGCCGTCGCTGCACTACGGCGCCAAGCAGTGGTGGGCCACGCTGACCTGGTATCCGCAGCTCAAGGGCGGCGGCGAGACCTTTACTGGCCAAAAAAGCGGATTGCACCTGATCGAGAAGACCGAGCAGGAGCTGCGCTTCAAGATCGGTTACAACTTCTAAGGGGCGTGGCATGAATAGCAATTGGTTCATCCCCCTGCTGGCCGCGCCGGCCGTGGTTTGCGCCGCGCCGAGCTATGCGGCGCAATACCTCACGGTCGAGCAGGCGCAGAGACTGATGTTCGCCAATGCCGACGGTTTTACCGCGCAACCCGTCGCGCTCGATGCCAGGCTCAAGCGCCTGATCAAGGAGCGTTCGGGTGTGAACGTGCGCAACGATGTCCAGCAGGTCTGGCGTGCGCTGGCCGGCGGCAAGCAGATCGGCTGGTTCATCGTCGACGAGGTGATCGGCAAACACGAATTCATCACCTATGCCCTGACGTTGGACATGAGCGGCGCCATCCTGGGCGTGGAGATCATGGATTACCGCGAGACCCACGGCCATGAGGTACGCAATGCCAAGTGGCGCGCCCAGTTCAAGGGCAAGCGCGCCGGCGAGGCCTTCGAGCTGGACGAGGACATCCAGAACATCTCCGGCGCCACGTTGTCCTGCAAACACATCGCCGACGGTGCGAAACGCCTGGTCGCGCTGTACGAGGCGGCGTTGAAATGAGTCGCGAGTTTAGCTGGCGTCGGGCGCGGCCTTTGCTCGGCACGCTGGTTGAAATCGGATTGACGGCGGACGATGCGGACCTCGGTCAGCAGGCCATCAGTGCGGCCTTCGAGCAAGTGGCGCGCATCCACCGGCTGATGAGTTTTCACGACCCGGCATCGGAGTTGTCGCGGTTGAACAGCGCAATGCCCGGTGAGGTACTGCATGTGACGCCGGAGCTATATGCCGTGCTGTCGGCGGCACTCCGATTTGCCCACCTGTCCGGCGGCTTGTTCGATCCGACGGTGGCACCGCGTTTGTGCGCTCTCGGCTATTTGCCGCGTCACGGTTTTATCGGTGACGGCGCGGGCGATTGGCGGGATATCGAACTGTTGCCGGAGAACCGGGTATGCCTGCATCGCCCGGTCCATCTCGATCTCGGCGGCATTGCCAAGGGTTATGCCGTGGACCGCGCCCTGGTCTGCCTGCGCGAGCGAGGTATCGAGCAAGCGGTGGTCAATGCCGGTGGCGATCTCGCCGTGGTGGGTGAGGTGGCGGTGCCTGTGCATGTCCGTCATCCGCTCGATCCGATCCGCTATCTGCACTTGGCTGAGCTGCGCGGTGGTGCGGTGGCCACCTCGGCGGGCTACTTCAGCACCCGCCGACATGGTGATGCATGGGTGACGCCGCTGCTGAATCCCCACAGCCAGGCGTGCTTGGGGCTGGATGTCAGCATCAGCGTATTCGCGGCCGACTGCATGACGGCGGACGCCTTGACCAAGGTGGTGGCGGCCGATCCGGATGGGGCCGGTGCCGTCCTCGTGCGCTGTGGCGCGCATGCCTGCCTG
>JAJZTV010000099.1 GCA_021847385.1 Pseudomonadota bacterium
AGGTGGCTGGTAGGGAGTGGATGCCATGCCGCGGATTGTCTCATTGAGAGGCGATGCGCGTTGCCGTCCCACCAGCGCCGACCTTGCACCAGCGCCTCAGCGCTCCCCGCCGAGCAGCGTCTTGATCCAGCCATAGCCGCTCACCAGCACGATGCCGGCGCAGACCAGTAGCGCGCCGACGAGGAAGCCGGGTTCGAGGGGTTCGTCGAGCAGCCACACCCCGAAGGCGACACCGAACAGCGGCGTGAGGAAGGAGAACACGCCCAGCCGCGAGGCGAGGTAATGGCGCAGCAGCCAGAACCAGGCGAGGTAGCTGGCGAAGGAGACGACCAGCGCCTGGAACAGCAGGCTGCCCCAGGCGAGGGGGGTGGGCTTGAAGCCGGTCTGGCCGAGGGCGATGGTGGCCAGCATGAGCAGGACGAAGCTGACGGCGAGCTGATAGAACAACGTCTTGGTCGCCGGTTCGCGCGCGAGACTGGAAAGCCGCACGGCGACCGTCGTGGCGGCCCAGGCGATGCCCGCCCCGAGCGCGAGGAAGTCGCCCCAGAGGATGGCGGCAAGATCGCCGTTCGGCTGCCCCCGGCCGAAGAAGGCGATGACGATGCCGCCGAAGGCCAGCGCGACCCCGAGCCATTGGAGGGTGGCCAGCCGCTCGGCGGGCAACTTCCAATGCAGGCCGAGGGCGACGAAGATCGGCGCGGTGTAGAGGAACACCACCATGTGCGCCGCCGTGGTGAAGCGCAGGCCTTCGCCGACCAGCAGGAATTCCAGCGCGAAGAGGAAGCCGACCAGCAAGCCGGGGCGCCAGGTGCCGTCTCCTGCTGAAATGCGGATGCCCTGCTTGAACATCAGCAATCCCACCAGCACCGCCGCGATGCCCGTGCGCAGGGCGATCTGCATCAGGGGCGTGACATCCGCCGCTGCCGCCTTGAGCACGACCTGCTGCAAGCCCCAGATCAGGCACAGCACGACCATGATGGCCATGGCCTGCCCATCGAGCGCCTTGCGGCTATCCATGCCGAAACCCTTCTATTGCGTAAAGGGGCGGATTATCGCCCGCCTGCCGTCCCGCCAGCGCCGACTTTTGATGTCATGATCACTGCCGGCTCGAACCGGGCAGGTTAGTTGGTACTTGTTAGCGATACCGAGGTTTGGATATCGTAGCGAGCTGATATTGAAGGCCGCCGCGTCGGGTGCGATATGACTTTCGGACAATTGACCACTACCTAGATGTGGTCAATAATCAGCGCCTAATAAATGGGAGGGTGTTATGCGTCAAATTAAAGTGCTTGCAATTGCAGCAATGATAATGGCCACGACTGGGTGTCAGACAGCAGGGGAACATCGCAGAGCAGTTCAAGATGACAGCGGAGATCGCTTAACAGTTGGCAAAGTTCAACGTGAGATACGCATAGGTATGACAAGTGCAGATGTCGTTTCCGTGCTTGGTTCACCTAACATGGTGAGTACGGATGAAGAGCGTAGGGAGGTCTGGGTTTACGACAAGATCGCGACTGAGCGTGCATATTCTGGCAGCAGTGGCGGGGTGAATGTCCTATTCCTAGGCTTTGGTAGTGGCGCTGCTGGTGGCTTAGGGGGCGGTGGCAGTTCAAGTGCCAGCGCATCATCCACAAGTCAGCGCACTTTGACAGTAATCATCAAGTTCGACAAAGAAAGCAAAGTCCGCGACTTCGCCTACCATACATCGAGGTTCTGAAATGCGTAACCTCGTTATTGTTTGTTCAGCTGCAGTATTGCTAGCCGGATGTGTGACATTACCCCCGAATGCATTCGTTGTTAGCCAGGAGCAATTAGCCCGTCGACAGATTGAAACACGACGCTACGATGGCATCAAGGAGGAGAACCTTTTAATTGCTTCCTCCAATGTCTTGCAAGACATGGGCTTTTCGCTTGACAATTCCGAAACCAAACTTGGCTTGTTATCTGCTAGCAAACAGCGCGATGCTACACATGGAGGAGAGATAGCTGCCGCGATCATCATTGCGCTGCTTGGTGGCGGTGCTACTCCGATCAGTAAAGACCAAACTATTCGCGTAGCCTTGGTGGTGCGTCCGGTTCAGGCCACAGTAGATAACACCCCAGTTGATGGCCATTTTGTTCGAGTTACTTTCCAGCGTATTGTCCGACGCACGGACAATAGTACATACGCAGAAACCCTTAACGAAAAAGAACTGTACGAAGGCTTCTTCGAGAAGCTCTCCAAGTCGGTATTCCTTGAGGCACAAAAGATATGAGTAAGAGCATCCTCCTCGGCTGTACGTCACTAACTTTGTTGCTGGCTGGTTGTAATGCCACCATGAATCAGCGCGTTTTGGATACTGGTGACGAATCTCAGCTACAGAAACGCAGCTATCAAACGCGAGTGTTTGATACGAGTGACAAAGAAAAGGTCATGCGCGGAGTCATCTCCACATTACAAGATCTGTCCTTCGTTATTGAGCGAGCCGACATGATGTTGGGTACAGTCAGCGGTACTAAATTTCAGAACCAGCTTGCAATCAGAATGACTGTGTCTGTCAGACCTAAAGGCAGCAATCAGATGGTTGTGCGTGCAAACGGGCAACTGAATATTAAGCCAATTGAAGATCCGAAGGCTTATCAGGACTTTTACAGTTCGCTTGAGAAATCGCTTTTCCTGACTGCGCAACTGGGTGAATAGCAGCCGTGTATGGTGGGTTGACTGCCGTCCCGCCAGCGCTGACTTTCAAAAAACGAAAGGCCGACCCCCGTGAAAGGGTGCGGCCTTATGAGTTGAAGCGAGGAGCGTTTATTTGACGACGGCGTTCAGCTCGCCCTTCTTGTAGCGGTTGGCCATCACTTCAAGGGAGATCGGCTTGATCTTGCTGGCCATGCCGGCGCAGCCGAAGGCTTCGTAGCGCGCCTTGCAGATCGCCTTCATGGCCTTGCGGGCTTCGGCGAGGTACTTGCGCGGGTCGAAGTTCTTGCGGTCCTTGTTGAGGAACTGGCGGATCGCGCCGGTGGAGGCCATGCGCAGGTCGGTGTCGATGTTGACCTTGCGCACACCGTTCTTGATGCCCTCGACGATTTCCTCGACCGGCACGCCGTAGGTCGCGCCCATCTCGCCGCCGTTCTCGTTGATGATCTTCAGCCAGTCCTGCGGCACGCTGGAGGAGCCGTGCATGACGAGGTGGCAGTTCGGGATGCGCGCGTGGATTTCCTTGATGCGGTCGATGCGCAGCACCGCGCCCGTGGGCGGACGGGTGAACTTGTAGGCGCCGTGGCTGGTGCCGATGGCGATGGCCAGCGCGTCGACCTGCGTCGCCTTGACGAACTCGGCGGCTTCGTTGGGGTCGGTCAGCAACTGGTCGTGCGACAGGACGCCTTCGGCGCCGTGGCCGTCTTCCTTCTCGCCCATGCCGGACTCGAGCGAGCCGAGGCAGCCCAGTTCGCCTTCGACGGACACGCCGATGGCGTGGGCGATATCGACGACGTGCTTGGTGGTGTTGACGTTGTACTCGAAGGACGACGGGGTCTTGGCGTCTTCCATCAGCGAGCCGTCCATCATCACGCTGGAGAAGCCGGAGCGCATCGACTGGATGCAGATCGCCGGGCTGGCGCCGTGGTCCTGGTGCATGACGATCGGCACGTCGGGATGGGTTTCGATGGCGGCTTCGATGAGCTTGCGCAGGTAGGCCTCGCCGGCGTATTTACGTGCGCCGGCGGAGCCCTGCATGATCACCGGGCTATTGGTCTCTTCGGCCGCTTCCATGATGGCCTGGATCTGCTCGAGGTTGTTGACGTTGAAAGCGGGCAGGCCGTAGCCGTTTTCGGCGGCGTGGTCCAGCAGTTGGCGCATTGATACGAGTGCCATGAGGATCTCCTCTTCTCTGATTGGTTAATGTACGGTTGAACTAGGCGGGCCGATGTTCGCCGACCCGGACGATTTTCAAGGTATTTGTACCACCCGCCTGGCCGATCGGTTCGCCGAAGGTGATGACGATCAGGTCTCCGAGTTCGACGGCTCCGGCACGCAACAGCTCTTCTTCTGCTTCGAACAACATTTCGTCGCGGTCATGGCCGGCGTAGCGCGTCATCAGCGGATACACGCCGCGATAGGCGCTGACTTTGTAGCGCGTGCGCACGTCGGTCGTCAAGGCATAGATCGGCACGCCGCAGCTGAGGCGCGAAATCCACAATGCCGTCGAACCGGTCTGCGTCAGGGTGGCGATCGCCTTGACCTGCAGGTGATGCGCGGTGAACAGCGCCGCCATGGCCACCGACTGGTCGATGCGGGTGAATACCAGGTCGAGGAAGTGGCGGTCGAGCGCCGCCGGATCCATCGACTTCTCCGCCTCGCGGCAGATGCGCGCCATCGACTGGACGGTTTCGATCGGATATTTGCCGGCGGCGGTTTCGGCCGAGAGCATCACCGCATCGGTGCCGTCGAGCACCGCGTTGGCGACGTCCGACACCTCGGCACGGGTCGGCACCGGCGAGTTGATCATCGACTCCATCATCTGCGTGGCGGTGATGGTGAACTTGTTGTGCGCCCGTGCCATGCGAATGATCTTCTTCTGCAGCGCCGGCACGGCGGCATCGCCGACCTCGACCGCCAGGTCGCCGCGCGCCACCATCACGCCGTCGCTGGCATGCAGGATGTCCTCGAGGTTCTCGACCGCCTCGCAGCGCTCGATCTTCGCGACGATCAGGGCGGCAGAACCGGCCTTGTGCAGCAGCTTGCGCGCGAGGCGCAGGTCGCTGCCCGACTTCGGGAAGGACACGGCGATGTAGTCGACCTGCAGCTGCGCGGCCGTTTCGATGTCCGCCATGTCCTTGCTCGTCAGCGCCGGGGCGGACAGCCCCCCCCCCTGCTTGTTGATACCCTTGTTGTTCGACAACTCGGTGCCGTGGCGCACGACGCAGTGAATTTCTGAATCTTCGACGTGCTCGACATCCATGACGACGCGGCCGTCGTCGAGCAGCAGGGTATCGCCGGGGGCGACGTCGTCGACCAGTTCGGGATAGTCGAGGCCGACGCGCTCCGAATCGCCGAGCTTGCACTCGGCATCGAGGATGAAATGCTGGCCCGGCTTGAGCATGACCTTGCTGCCGGCGAACTTGCCGACGCGGATCTTCGGCCCCTGCAGGTCGGCCATCACGGCCACCGTGCGGCCCTGGTTGCGCATGGCCTCCTGCAGCAGGTCGATGCGCTTGCGGTGATCTTCAGCGGTTCCGTGCGAGAAGTTGATCCGCACGACGTCGACGCCGGCGCTGACCAGCTGTTCCATCGTCTGCGCATCCGAGGATGCGGGGCCGAGGGTCGCGACGATTTTGGTGGTACGTAGCATTTTGAAAAGGGCGGGCTGCTTCAATCGCAGCCCGTTCCTGAAACGAGATTAGCCTTTGGCACGCTTTTCGAGGATATCGACGGCAGGCAGGACCTTGCCTTCGAGGTACTCGAGGAAGGCACCGCCGGCGGTGGAGATGTAGGACACCTTGTCGTAGATGTCGTACTTCTGGATCGCGGCGATGGTGTCGCCGCCGCCGGCCAGGCTAAAGCCCTTGGCGTTGGCGATGGCCATGGAAACGGTCTTGGTGCCGGCACCGAACTGGTCGAATTCGAACACGCCGACCGGGCCGTTCCAGACGATGGTGCCGGCCTTGGCGATGATGTCGGCGAGCTGCTGGGCGGACTTCGGGCCGATGTCGAAGATCATGTCGTCGTCGGTCACCTGGTCGGCGTCCTTGAGGACGGCCGGTTCGGCGGCGTCGAACTTCTTGCCGCAGACGACATCGACGGCGATCGGGATCGAGGCGCCGCGCTTGTTCATTTTTTCGATCAGCATCTTGGCGGTCGGGATCAGGTCGTGTTCGCAGAGCGACTTGCCGACGTTCTTCCCCATGGCGGCCAGGAAGGTGTTGGCGATGCCGCCGCCGACCACGAGCTGGTCGACCTTCTCGGAGAGCGACTCGAGCACGGTCAGTTTGGTGGAGACCTTGGAGCCGCCGACGATGGCGACCATCGGCCGGGCGGGATTGGCGAGCGCCTTGTCGAGGGCGTCGAGTTCCTCGGTCAGCAGCAGGCCGGCACAGGCGACCGGGGCGAACTGGGCGATGCCGTAGGTCGAGGCTTCGGCGCGGTGGGCGGTGCCGAAGGCATCCATGACGAAGATGTCGCACAGCGCGGCGTACTTCTTCGCAGTGTCCTCGACGTTCTTCTTCTCGCCCTTGTTGACGCGGCAGTTCTCGAGCAGCACGACCTCGCCCGCGGCCACCTCGAAACCACCATCAACCCAGTTCTGGATCACGCGCACCGGCTTGCCGAGCTTCTTGGCCATCACGTCGGCGACGGGTTGCAACGAGTCTTCCGGCTTGAACTCGCCTTCGGTGGGACGCCCCAGGTGCGAAGTGACCATCACCTTGGCACCCGCCTTCATGGCGTACTCGATGGTCGGCATCGAGGCGGTGATGCGGGCGTCGGAGGTGACCTTGCCTTCCTTGACGGGCACATTCAGATCGGCGCGGATGAAGACGCGCTTGCCCTTGAGATCCAGATCGGTCATGCGAATGAATTTAGGCATGTGCTTGCTCCCAGCTCATTGTTTGAAAGATTCGTTCGAAATTAACCACTGAAGCATTGCGACTGCATGACAGCCGCAATGCTTGGATCGTCAATCTCTGCTTACTTGGCGCTTATTTGGCAACGTGCTTGACGAGACGCAGCATGTTGCAGGTGTAGCCGTACTCGTTGTCGTACCATGACACGACCTTGACGAAGGTCGAGTCGAGCGCGATGCCGGCTTCGGCGTCGAAGGTCGACGGCGCGCTGTGGCCGACGAAATCGGTCGACACGACCTTCTCCTCGGTGTAGCCGAGCACGCCCTTCAGGGCGCCTTCGGAGGCCGCCTTCATCGCCTTGCAGATCTCTTCATAAGAAGCGGGCTTCTCGAGCTCGACCGTCAGGTCGACCACTGAGACGTCGGAAGTCGGCACGCGGAAGGCCATGCCGGTCAGCTTCTTGTTCAGCGAAGGAATAACCTTGCCGACGGCCTTGGCGGCGCCGGTCGAGGACGGGATGATGTTCTCGAGGATGCCGCGGCCGCCGCGCCAGTCCTTCTTGGACGGGCCATCGACGGTCTTCTGGGTCGCGGTGGCGGCATGCACGGTGGACATCAGGCCGCGCTTGATGCCCCACGTGTCGTGCAGCACCTTGGCGACCGGCGCCAGGCAGTTGGTGGTGCAGGAGGCTGCGGAGACGATGGTCTGGCCGGCATAGGTGTCGTGGTTGACGCCATACACGAACATCGGGGTGTCATCCTTCGACGGGGCGGACTGGACGACCTTCTTGGCGC